>NZ_CDSBKO010000057.1:0-36340 GCF_977115655.1 Aquimarina sp. | reverse complement strand
AGCTTAAAGAAACCGAGCAGAAAGAGAAAAAGGTGTACAAAGAGATTGCAATAAGCTATCTAAAAGAGATGGAAACCTATCTGGATTTTGCAGTATTTTATAATGAAAAGATATACGAAGCCTATAGCAAACTGGTTAGTGAAGCCAGAGAGATAGACCGGCAGATACGGGACGAGTTTACGGTGGTAAGCGCAAAAATAAACAGTGCAGAGGAGAAGAATCCGGAAGATCTGGAAAGGCAGAAAGTACTCGAAAAACGATATGCCTCACATACAGAGCTGTTAGAATCGTTACTACAATGGAACCTAAAACCAGAAGACATAGAGAACCCACAAGGAGATATTAAAACGCTTAAAAAGCGTAATGCCGCCAAAGTATTCTCGATGTATCAGGCAGAAAAATCAGAAGAGCATATCGTTAAATTTATCGAAATACGACTGGCAGATATGTTTCATAAACTTCTGAAAGAATAAAGAGAGTTAGGGTTCTAACCTGGATTCTACAATATAGGTTGTATTCTACCAATATAATTGCTGTAAAAAGTACAGAAACAAATGTGTTTTTGGTATAGACCTAAGTATAGCTTATCTCTAATTTTGAGACTATAATGTGATCAAATACATTTAGAAAATCAAAAATATAAGTAAAAAGTATATCGCAGAGATCAACATTGCAAGAATGAAAGCTCCAATGGACTCACCAGTATTAAAAGAATTTGTAGATTTTCTTGATCCGATAAATAAATTGGCAGATGAGAGTGCAGGATTTATTTGGAGACTAAAAAATAAAGATGGTAGCGCTGCAGCCAATATAGAATCTCCTTTAGAAGATGATATGATGCTGATAAATATATCTGTTTGGACAGATCTTGAGGCTCTTAAAAACTTTACATATAGTACTGCTCATAGTTATTTTGTGAGAGCAGGTAGAAAATGGTTTGAAAAGATGAAAATCCCTTATATGGCATTATGGTGGATTGATAGTAATCATATTTCAACAATAGAAGAAGCCTTATCAAAATTAGAATACATAAATAGAAATGGTTTAACCGCCGAAGCTTTTACTTTTAAAAAGGTATTTAATTCTGTAGGAGAAGAAATCTAACGTTAGATTCTTTATATTTATAAAAGAATGAATTTATACTGGCTATGCTATTTTTAAAATCTGAAAAAAAAATACCCAATTATCATTTATATGGTGATGAAACCCAAAACGCTGTAGCTTCCTTTTTTAATATCAAACGCCTTGAAGATATATTTGAAGCGTCTGATGGGGTGGCACCGTGCTCATCGACATCTTAATCTATTTCAGATTATTTGGATTACTCAGGGAGTAGGAGATAGAAGCCAAGCGTCTTTTGATTTTTAGTGCACTGAACATTTCTGAAATTGCATATAAATTAGGGTTTGAAGATGCTACCTATTTCTGGAAATTCTTTAAAAAATATGTATTAATCTCTCCAAAATTATTTAGAGAAAAACATTGAAAGAGATTTATAAAGGGAATCTAAAAAAAAGAGGATGATCTTATAAAACCATCCCCTTTTTTATGGGTGTATCGCCCTGAAATAATGTTACACTATACTTTAATTGAATTCGAAATTACTTCCGGTTTCATGTAAAATAGTACCTGTTTGTAAAATGAATTTTTGAAATTTATTTTCACCATTTAATACATGGATTTCAGTACTTTTAGTACCAGTGTTAGTTTTTTTAATAGCATAAAGATCTAAATGTCCATCTCTGTTATAGTCTCCAATTTCAAAATCAAAATTACTTCCGGTTTCATGTAAAATGGTACCTGTTTGCAAGAGAAAACTTTGGAATTTATTTTTACCATTTAAAACGTGGATTTCAGTACTGTTAGTACCAGTGTTAGTTTTTTTAATAGCATAAAGATCTAAATGTCCATCTCTGTTATAGTCTCCAATTTCAAAATCAAAATTACTTCCGGTTTCATGTAAAATGGTACCTGTTTGCAAGAGAAAACTTTGGAATTTATTTTTACCATTTAAAACGTGGATTTCAGTACTGTTAGTACCAGTGTTAGTTTTTTTAATAGCATAAAGATCTAAATGTCCATCTCTGTTATAGTCTCCAATTTCAAAATCAAAATTACTTCCGGTTTTATGTAACACGGTACCAGTTTGCAAAAGGAAACTTTGAAAATTATTTTTACCATTTAGCACATGGATCTCTGTACTATTAGTTCCAGTATTACTTTTTTTAATAGCATAAAGATCAATATATCCATCTCCATTATAGTCCCCACTTTTTATAGTAAAATTATTTCCGGTTTCATGTAAAGCAGTACCTGTTTGCAAAAGAAAACTTTTATAGTTATTGTTGCCATTTAATAAGTGTACTTCTGTACTGTTAGTACCAGTGTTGTTTTTTTTTATAGCATAGATGTTTCTATTTTGTCTATCTACTTTAGAAATTGCGTCATATTGTAAAGATTCTTCAGAAGAAGTTCCATTTTCTATTTCTTCACTAGTACAAGAAAGAAAAAGAGAGACTAGACATAAAGGCGAGAATACCTTAAAAAAGAAGTTTTTCATTGTTAAGTGGTTTTAAGATTAATACTCAAATTTATATTTTCTAAATATTATCTCAAAACAGCAAAATAGCAATAAATGTATGGTTATTAAGTAGCTTTTTATGACCTAGAATAGAACAACATTTTTATAATGCAGCAATGAATATCTACCCTTTAGAATGTGTTCTAAAACAGGAAATTATGGATGAAACAACCTCATTAAATAATATATATTAGAACTCGGCTAGGCGCGATCATCACGCTCGTGATAGTATATTTTAAGAATCTTGTGCAACAGACACTTCCGAAAGAATAAAAGCTTGTACCAGACTTGATCTGGTACAAGCTTTTATTCTGAAGCTGAGATGAAAAAAGAACATTTTATTCCAGTAGATATAAAGTGCAAATGGTATAATGCATAAAACAACTTATTAACACTAGTTTTTTTTGTAATTTGTTGATTTAAAAATGGTTATTTGTTTTTTTTAGTAAAATACCGGGTTTTAAATATACTAAGTAACAATTTGGTAACGTTTTGCTATAGTGAGTTTAATAAAATAATTTTAGTTTCGGATCCATCAAATTATTCTTAATAAAAACTCATCTTGATAATGAAAAAACTTATATTCTTATTACTTGCTATACCCATATTGGCATACAGTCAAATACCATCCTATTATAGCGATGTAAACCTTAATGCCACAGGTACAGCTTTAAAAAGTGAACTGAGCACCAAAGTAACAAACACACATTCTACATTTCTTTCTTATACCCCGGGAGTTTGGGATGCTTTAAAACAAACGGATTTAGATCCAACTAATTCGTCTAAAGTAGTTTTAGTATATGGATATAGCGATACCGATGGAAACTCCAGTACTGATAGAACAAGAGGAGTTAATAATAACGGAGGGGGATCTACAGATTGGAACAGGGAGCATGTATATCCAAAATCGTTGGGGAATCCAAATTTAGGAACATCGGGTCCCGGAGCAGATGCACATCATTTACGACCTGCAGATGTAGGACGAAATTCATCCAGAGGTAGTAGAAAATTTGCAGATGGTTCTGGTAATTCCGGCACAACTTCTCAAGGATACTGGTATCCCGGGGATGAGTGGAAAGGGGATGTTGCGCGTATGATGATGTATATGTACATTCGTTATGGTAATCGTTGTTTACCAAAAAATGTAGGGGTTGGATCTACAGCTGCCAGTGATAGTAATATGTTGCAATTATTTTTGGAGTGGAATGCAGAAGACCCTGTATCCCCGCTAGAATTGCAACGTAATCCGATTTTAGAAAACCTACAAGGTAATAGAAACCCATTTATCGATAACCCTGCATTTGCAACACAAATTTGGGGAGGACCACAGGCCGAAGACAGATTTGGAAATGTGGGAGGGAGCGATACACAAGCACCAACCATACCTGCAAATCTGATAGCAACAAATACAACAACAACTTCTACCGTACTTTCATGGAGTGCCTCTACAGATAATACAGGAGTTACAGGGTATAGTATATATAGAAACAATACGCTAGTAAGTACTGCAACCACAACAAATTATACCGTTTCTGGTTTAAGTCCCAATACATCGTATTCATTTTATGTAAAAGCAAAAGATGCAGCGGGTAATGTTTCGGGAGCCAGTACTACAATTAATGTCACTACCCAAAATACAGCAACAGGAGGGGATGCTACGGCATTATTTTTTTCTGAATATGTTGAAGGGTCTTCTAATAATAAAGCTCTGGAAATAGCAAATTATACAGGGGGATCGGTTAGTCTTTCAGGATATTCTATAAAAAGACAAACTAATGGTTCCGGATCATGGTCTACAGGATTAAATCTTTCGGGGGTTTTAGCAAACAATAATGTTTATGTAGTAGCAAACAGCTCGGCTGGCAGTACAGTTAAAAACAAAGCAGATTTAGTATCTGGATCAGCAGAACTAACGTTTAACGGTAATGATCCTGTTGGGTTATTTAAAAATGGAGTTTTGATAGATGTTATAGGAACTTTTAATGGAGGGTCGTCTAATTTTGCCAAGGATAAAACACTTAGAAGAAAATCAGGGATATCCTCGCCATCTACTACGTATAAGGTTATAGAGTGGGATTCGTATTCTCAAAATACTTTTGATGATTTGGGGAAACACTCTTTTAGTGGTAGTACTACTACAGATACCAAAGCCCCAAGTACTCCTACAAACGTGATTGCTTCTAATATTACAGAGAACAGTGTACAAATTTCCTGGGAAGCAGCAACAGACGATACAGGTGTAGAAGGATATTCTATTTATAAAGATGCCGTTTTATTAACCACTACGACAGTAAATAATTATAATATTTCGGGACTTAGTTCAAGCACTACATATTCTTTTAAAGTGTATGCTTATGATGCAGCCGGAAATGTATCTGAAGAAAGTAATCTGGTGACTATAACTACACAAGATGTTATAGTTACCACGTATTGCCCATCCAAAGGGAATACGACTGATTATGAGTATATAGATTTTGTAGAAATTGGTGGGGTTTCTAATAAAACTCTTGCAAATGGAGGGTATGGAGATTTTACTTCGCAGATGGCAAACCTATCTTATGGTACTAATACTATTGTGGTAAGTGCCGGATTTGCAAGTGCACCTTATAACGAATATTGGTCTGTATGGATTGATTTTAATAAAAACGGAACTTTTGAGACTTCAGAAAAAGTGGTGAATGAATTTTCTTCAAGCTCAGATAATTTATCGTATACTTTTGAAGTACCGTCTGTTACAGTATCCGGCACCAGAATGCGTGTTGCTATGAAATGGAATTCTACAGCCACAGCTTGCGAAACGTTTGATTACGGAGAGGTAGAGGATTATACCGTAAATATAGGGGCTGCTTCAGCTAAAACAAAAGGAACATCTTTTATAAAAGTAAACAAAGAATTACAAAATAAAGAAGAAATATTTTTTGCCAAAGTATACCCCAATCCTGCTACAACAGATATTGAAATAGAGGTAAAAAATAATATAAATACAACTTTTGTAATGACTAACATGCAGGGTAGTGTAGTAAAATCTGGAAAAACTTCTACTAATAAAATTAATGTAGAGGGGTTAACCCCTGGTATTTATTTTATAAAGATAACAGATGGCAACCAAAGTGTTTCAGAGAAGATAATGCTTAGATAATTTTTTTTTTAAAGTGTATTAATTCGAAAAAACCTCATAGCAATATGAGGTTTTTTTAGGATTAAATTCAAAAGCTTTGTTCTACAAAACAACGTCTTAAACCTTCAAGGTTTTTCGAAACCTTGAAGGTTTAAAGAGAACTTAGCCAATCCAAAGGATGTCTTGTCTGGGTTTTAGAAAAGAAACTAAAAAAGCTGATGGATATAATACATTATTAGTAAGAACTAAAATCGTATTCTAAGAGGCGTAATATTATTTTAGAAACAAGTCTAAAATAAAATCAAAAGATCCACTAAAGATAGCATTTTCCATGGATTCTGCTCCTGAAGGATTATCCCATGAGTTTCTTTTTTCAAAAGGATGATTTCTTAAATCGGCTAATATCTTATCATTAACAGGTAGGTCACTAATATCTTCTTTTGTATTTGTTTGCCTTTTAAGTGTAGAAGTTATGGTGTCTTTTGTTTTGGTATATGCAGGAGAGTTTTGTAAATAAACATTGGGATTATTTAGATAATCATAAAATAGTTTATTCGAAAACGAAAAAGCCGTTATGTTTACTGGTTTGTAAAGAGAATAAGCTCCTGTAGGGGTTACTATAGAATTGTTTGGTGCCAGTGTGTTCGAATGGAATTGCGCGTGCGTTATTCCATATTGAAATATAAAAAAAAGAACAGAAAGAGAGGTTTTCGAAATGGCCATAACTACCAAAATTAGTGTTTTTATTAATTATAGGATACCGCGAATCTAATTAAAAAAACAGAGGTTATTAGTTAATTACTTATTAATTCTTCAAGATACATTTTATCCTTTTTTATCACTTTTGTTATTGGGGATTGAATCTTGTGGTTTTTACTTTAAGATTTGTTTGTACTAAAATCAATACCATTTATCATTTGGATTTACTGGAATAAAATGTTCTTTTTATGCCTCAGTTTCAGAATACATATAAACAGAAAAATTTCTCAACCCTTCAAGGGTATTTCTTGGGGCACCGATTTTTTCCCAACACCCCGAGGTTTTCTGTGACTCTGAGGTTGTTTCCTGATATTCTGGTGACATTTCTTGGTACTCCGAGGTTGTTTCCTGTGACTCCGAGGTTATTTCTCAACACTCCGAAGGTATTTCTCAACACTCCGAGGTTGTTTCTTGGTATCCCGATGACATTTCTTAGTACTTCGAGGATATTTTTTAGTATTTGGATTTGATTTTTTACCCTCTCATTAAAAAAGTTTTAGATCACTAGGTAGTTTCGCAAATTAGAGTACTTAATTCTCTGGCAAATTTAGGTTCTGTATACAGATCATGTCCTTTTTTATTTTTTATAACAACAATGCTATTCATTTTATCCAGCCATTTTGTATTGGGGGCATAGGTATCGTTTTCGCCAAAGTAAAGTTTAATACCCCCGTTAGGTTTGTTTGTTTCATACCGTAACCTTGTAGCAGAAACAGCGTGTAGTGAAGCTACTTTTAAACCTTTTAGCATAGATTGCCATGCAATAGTACCACCAATACTAAATGCAAGAATGTGTACTGTTTCTGTCTCTTTATCGATCAGATTTTGTACTGCTAATTCGATGCCACTGCTCACAAATTGTTGATGAAGGCCTTCTTCAGTATATGTTGAGGTATCTAATTCGCCCAGAATACAACAGTCGTAATATTGTATTTCAAATTTTTTGTGAAGTATATCGGTATAATAAGATAACCAATCTGATTTTTTTATCCCCCAAAGATCGGATAAGATAAGTAGTCTTTGTTTTGCCATATTGATTTTACTTAGATGTTATTAGTATTGGATTCTGTCTTTTAACAGAATGACAAATGGATTCATTTCTATGTTCTGTTAATTTTTGTCATGTACTTAGGGTTACCTCTTACAATATATTAAAAATAGGTCTTCTTTTTCAAGCAGGATTTGCCCAATTTTTATGTTTGACCATTCTTTATTTAATTTATTAAGTAAAAACTGGTATGTCATCTATCAATTCACAATTGATGTGATGATATCATACTACGTACTGTACGTAGTTTTAATTTTCGTTATTCCGATTATTTTGATCAGTTTTTTCAATATCTTTTTAGAAACAATGATGAAGCTTAACTCTATAAAGATAAACCTGAAGACAATTATTGCCACTATAAGAGGAAATAATAGATCTGATTTATTTTGAATTATAGCAGTAATTAGACCAGTTGTAACGAACAATACTATAATAAAAAAAAGTGTTTTTATTATTTTACTCATTCTAATTTCCAGAATTCCGTTTTCTTTATCCAATTTTCCTTTCAGAATACAGAATGCTCCATATAAATTTTTTGATAATTTTATTTCAAATTCAGAATTGTCAATTCTTCCAATAAAAGCTTGATTACTCCAATCAGAAATGAATTGTTCGTCTGATAAGGTATGATTTTCCAATTTGGTCATTGCGATTGAACTATCATTTTGTAATTCTATTGAATAGTATTTTTTCGGGAATAATTTCATCTATCTCGCAAGATTTTTTAAACATGGTAACCAATCTGGTTTTTTTTGATCTCCAAAGATAAGATAAGTAGTTTTTGTTTTGCCATATGGATTTTGCTTAGGTGTTACCTGCAAGCTGAACAAACAGGATAGCAATTGAAAAAATTGTAACTTTGTGAAATCTAATAGGGATAGTTAAACTACAAAATGGCAAAAAATAATCAATCAAAAAGATTAACTAATCAACATAAAAAATCGCAAGGTGTAGTAGGTATATTTGGCAATGAAGCAAAATTACACGATATAAAGGTTGGAAAAATATCAAATCATGTAATTAAACAACTTGAAAAAGAATATCCTCAATTATCTTTTCGTTACAGAATTAGCATAAAAAAAGAAGAAATAAACGAAGCTCTACAAAAAGTAGATAAAGATTTAGGTCAAACACTTTTTGTTTCAAATTCAAGCATAAAACCTGATGGAGGAATAATTGAAGTAAAAGATGACAACGGCAATTGGAGAATAGTTTTAGTATCAGAAGCTAAACATCAAGGTAAAGACATTGAAAACATCCTAAAAGGAAAATTAGTAGGGAAAGTTAATAATCAAGACTTAATGGCTGCTGGAAACGCGATAGAAAGATCGCATAAAAACATATCCGAAATTGCTAATTTTATGCTATCTGAATCGCATTTTCCCTATATCTTATTTTTGGAAGGCTCTAATTTCTTAACAGAAACCATATCAATTAAAAGACCTGATGGAAGGATTGTAAAACTTGAATACAATTCGGGAATGTTGAACAGATTAGATAGATTGACCTCTGCAAACTATGGAATGCCCATTAACACTAATTTGTGTGAAAATAAGTTTGTTAAGTATAAAGATAAAACAATTATGCTTCAAGCAACTTCTATTTATACACAAGGAAATGGAAAAAAATGGGATGCTGAAAAAATGTTCAATATTATGATTGAAGTTTCTAAAACCTCTCTTAAGGTTTTGGGAAGTGATATATTTAAACAAATAACCGAAAATAAATAGAAGTTGATAATGGCAAGAAGTGCAACAAATAAATTATTACAAAAAGCTAAAAAATCAAAAAGTGATGAGTTTTATACACAACTTTCAGATATAGAAAGCGAATTACAACACTATAAAAATCATTTTAAAAACAAAGTGGTTTTCTGTAATTGTGATGACCCAACAATTAGTAATTTCTTTAATTATTTTGCTTCGAACTTCAAAAAACTAGGACTTAAAAAATTAATAGCCGCTTGTTACAAAAAACAAGAAATGGACTTGTTTAATACAGAAGGAACTGAAAATGGTTTTTATTATGAATACACGGGAGCAGAAAAAGAAAATAATGAACCAACTTCAAAAGACATTATCTGTTTTAAAGGTGATGGAGATTTTAGAAGCAAAGAAAGTATCAACTTGCTCACTCAAGCGGATATTGTTGTTACAAATCCGCCATTTTCACTTTTCAGAGAATATGTTGCCCAACTCATAGAGTACGATAAAAAGTTTTTAATAATTGGTAACATTAACGCTATCACATACAAAGAAATTTTTAAACTAATTAAGGAAAATAAAGCGTGGTTGGGAATAAACCTAGGAAGGGGAATAGAAGGATTTATTGTTCCCGAGCATTATGAACTTTATGGTACGGAAGCTAGAATTGACGATTATGGGAATAGGATAATTTCACCAAATAATTGCTTGTGGTTAACCAACTTAGACACATCTAAACGACATGAAGATATAGAGCTAACAAAAAGATATTTCGGAAACGAAAAGGAATATCCCAAATACGATAACTACAACGGAATTAATGTTAATAAAACAAAAAATATTCCTTCAGATTATAATGGTTTTATGGGAGTTCCTATAACATTTTTACATAAGTTCAATCCCGACCAATTTGAAATAATCAAATTCAGAAAAGGAAATGACGGAAAAGATTTATCAATAAATGGAAAATGTCCATATTTTAGAATTTTAATTAGAAATAAGCGAGTAAACGAAAAAGAAAAAATCCAGGAGGTAACATTGTATAAGAAAAATGTAGGAGAAAGTGCTAAATTACAGTAAATTAACAACAATAAACATATCGCTAAAGCGAAACTTAAAAGTAGTCCTTTCACTTCGCTTATACTACACTGTTATTAGTATTGGATTCTGTCTTTTAACAGAATGACAAATGGATTCATAGCTTATGTCCTGTGAAATTTATTAAGAAGAAAATCAATCTGCACTATCCTACGCTCCCAATAGGGGCAGGTGCTTAACTTTATGATAAGTTAATGCCAATTGTATACATTGTTTTACTTCGGCTTTTGGTATTTTATCCTGTAACTTAAATATTATTGCCCTGCTTCCTTCAAAAGCAAATACATCCTTATAAAGAATCCTAAAGGTTGCGATCAGGCTGGAGGTACATTGAAAGTACATGGCATACTGTTCTGGTTTTTTTGCTTTCCAATCTATTCTTATAGTGCTACCGTGTTTTGTGAGATAACTTGGTTCCCCCCATTTTAGGGTTTCTTCTAGCTCTGTAAGCCCTTCTATAGTCGATGCTGTTTCTATAATTAATTCTCTAAGGGATTGTATTTGTGGTAATACAAACTCGGGATATTGGTTAAAAACGTCTTTTACCTTTGGGGTGCTTATTAGCTGCATTTTATAGGTTTTTTTGTGATCTCTTTGTCACTTTTTGCTAATCTAAAATTAAGAAATATAGTTCCAAATATTTTTATGTTTTGCCATTTGTTGATAAGTATACAATAGGACTTTATTTTTTTCTAAAGTTAAAGAAGGGTCTTCGTTTAGGATTTTAATGGCATAGTACCTTGCGGTTTTTAAAATATCATTATCCCTTACAATGTCTGCTATTTTTAAGTTAAGCACGCCACTTTGCTGTGTACCCATAATGTCTCCCGGTCCCCGTAGTTTTAAATCTACTTCGGCAATATCAAAACCATCATTGGTACGTACCATGGTTTCTAACCGGGTTTTGCTATCGGCAGATAATTTAAAACCGGTCATAAGTATACAAAAACTTTGCTCGGCACCACGTCCCACACGCCCCCGTAGTTGGTGTAATTGAGATAGCCCAAAACGCTCTGCACTTTCTATAATCATAACACTGGCGTTAGGAACATTAACACCAACCTCGATAACTGTAGTTGCTACCATGATTTGTGTTTCACCTTTTACAAAGCGCTCCATCTCATAATCCTTATCTGCGGGTTTCATTTTGCCATGCACGATAGATATCTGATATTGTGGAGCAGGGAAGGAGCGGGCAATACTCTCGTACCCATCCATAAGATCTTTGTAATCCATGGCTTCCGATTCTTGTATTAAAGGATATACAATATAGATTTGTCTTCCTTTCTGTATTTCGTCTGCCATAAACTTAAAAACCTTTAAACGGTTACTATCATAACGATGCACCGTTTTAATAGCCTTTCGCCCCGGGGGCAATTCATCAATTACCGAAATATCCAAATCCCCGTACAAGCTCATCGCAAGGGTTCTGGGTATAGGGGTTGCAGTCATTACCAAAACATGTGGTGGATAGGTGTTTTTATGCCATAATTTGGCTCGTTGTGCTACGCCAAACCTATGCTGTTCATCAATAATTGCCAGTCCAAGGTTTTTAAACTGCACTTTTTCTTCAAGTATAGCATGGGTGCCAATAAGGATGTGTAACGTACCATCTTCTAACTCTCGATGGATTTCTCTGCGCTCTTTAGCTTTAGAGCTACCCATTAATAATTTTACATTAATATCCAGATCTTTGGTAAGCTCTGTAATCCCTTGGTAGTGTTGATTAGCTAAAATAGCTGTAGGTGCCATAAGGCATGCCTGAAAACCATTATCCATAGCCAAAAGCATAATCATTAGCCCAACTATGGTTTTACCAGAACCTACATCTCCTTGCAAAAGGCGGTTCATTTGTGCACTACTGCCAATATCATTTCGTATTTCTTTTATAACACGTTTTTGGGCATTGGTAAGCTCAAACGGCAGATGGTTGTTATAAAAATTGGTAAAATTTTCTCCAACTTCGGTAAAAGGAAACCCTTTAATCTTCTGTTTTCGAATTAACTTTTTTAGGATAAGTTGTAATTGTATGTAAAATAACTCTTCAAATTTAAGGCGATATTGTGCCTTTGCCAGTAACTCCTGACTTTTTGGAAAATGAATATTAAAAACGGCCTCGCTTTTGGAAATCAATTTTAATTCTTCTAAAATCTCGGCAGATAACGTATCATAAAACCTAACATTAGTTTCGATAAAAAGCTGTTGCATCATTTTACTTAATACCCTGTTGGTAATCCCTCTATTCGATAATTTTTCGGTAGAAGGGTAAATGGGTTGCATTGCAGTTCTTAAGTTTTGTTTATGCTCTGCCAGTAGTTCCATTTCTGGGTGAGGCATACTAAATCCATTATAATACTTGGTCTTGCCAAAGATTACATACGGGGTGTTTAGTTTAATGTTTTCCCTAATCCATTTATGACCTTTAAACCATACCAGTTCTATTTCGCCGGTATCATCTATAAATTTAGCTACCAATCGTTTTCCTTTTTTTTGCTCTACTGTTTTAAGGTGAACAATCTTGCCTACGATTTGTACTTCGGCAGAGTTACGTTGTAACTGATTGATTTTATAGTATTGTGTTTTATCCAGATACCGATTAGGAAAAAGATTTAATAAATCCTGATAGGTATGGATGCCAAGCTCAGACCGAAGCAAAGTACCCCGGGTAGGCCCCACGCCTTTAAGATAATCGATCGGAGTTTGTAAGATATTAGGATTCATTAGGACGAAGATAGTATTTATTCAAAAATAGTTCAACCCTTATTATAAAGGTTCTATGCAAAAATTGCCACATTAGTATGCTAATTTCGTTATTTTGGCAGAACATTTGGTTAAGAAGAAATAGAAGTTAGTACTGCTATGATTTTTTTAAATCAATAAAAACAGGAACTTTGTCAGATACCAAAGAAAAATAACTAAGCAGAAACAAATGAAATTTATTTTAGCCTTTTTTATATTGCTTATTTCGTGTATTGGGATTGCACAAAAGTCGGATAGTAATATAAAAGTACAGCCGTATGTTGATTTTTTAGAAAGTACAGCTACATTACATATTGATGCAGAAAAAAAAGAAGTGGATGGAAATGTAACCTATACTTTTAAGATTATTAAACCAACTAAATCGATATATATAGATGCTCAAAATATGAACATCCAACAAGTTACTGTAAATGGTAACAAAGCAGAGTATACGTATGATAACAAAAAGATAACTATCCCATCTGATTTTGAAGAATCACCAACAGAACAGAGTGTAACCATTCAATATACGGCAACCCCTAAAAAGGCATTGTATTTTGTAAAGGATTATAGTGGTAACGATCAGGTTTGGACACAAGGGCAAGGTAAATATACCTCTAATTGGCTGCCTAGTTTTGATGATATGAATGAAAAAGTAGTGTTTGATCTTACATTACAGTTTAATAAAGGATACGAGGTAATTGCTAACGGAAACCTTATAAAAACTGAATCTGTAAATGACTCTGTACAACGTTGGTACTATGATATGCAACAACCAATGAGTAGCTATCTGGTAGCTTTTGTGATAGGCAAGTACGAAAAAGTTGTGGAGGTTTCTGCTAATGGTACTTCTTTAGAGATGTACTATTACCCAACAGATAAGGATAAATACGAACCTACGTATCGGCATAGCAAAAAGATATTTGACTTTTTAGAAAAAGAAATAGGATATGCTTTTCCTTGGCAAAATTATAAGCAAATTCCTGTAAAAGACTTTTTGTATGCCGGGATGGAAAATACTGGGGCCACTATTTTTTCGGATGCTTTTGTCGTAGACGAAACCGCTTTTGTAGATCAAAATTATATAAATGTTAATGCACACGAATTAGCACATCAATGGTTTGGAGACTTAATAACCGAAACCGAAGGGAAACACCACTGGTTACAAGAAGGTTTTGCTACGTATTACGCGCTTTGGGCAGAAAAAGAAATTTTTGGTGAAGATTATTTTTTATATAAATTATACGAAAGTGCAGAGCAACTTACCGAATTGTCCAAAACAAAAAGTGCTACTTCTTTACTAGATCCCAATGCAAGTTCGTTAACTTTTTACCAACGGGGAGCCTGGGCAATACATGCTCTTAGGAATCTGATCGGTGATACCAGTTTTAAAATTACGGTTCATAATTTTTTGGAAAAATACAAGTTCGCCAATGCTACTACAGAAGATTTTATAGCAGTGGCAGAAGAGGTTAGCAAGACAGATTTAAGTACATTTAAGAAATTATGGATGGAGAATGTGAAATTTCCTTCGCAAGAAGCATTGGATATTCTGGCAAAATCACAATTTATTAAAGATTATTTAAGTCTGGCACAAGAGCGAACCCAACCTTTGGCAGGAAAATGGAGTATGTTGGCAAAAGCACTTAATCTGCCAACAAATGATTATATGGGGCAAGAGGTTATTTATCAGTTAGGAGGGGATACCTCTCCAGAAGTAATCGCGTTGTATGATAAAGCTTTTGAGACGAATAACATTTTTGTTCGTCAGGCTATTGCAAATACATTAAGTACCGTTCCAAAAGATTTGCAAGCACAATACGAATCGTTATTAAAAGACCCATCTTATGCCACAATAGAGGCAGCATTATATCACTTATGGTCTGGTTTTCCTGAAAAAAGGAAAGAATATCTGGATGCAACAAAAGAGGTTATAGGGTTTGCCAACAAAAATGTTAGAATGTTATGGCTGATTCTTGCTCTGAGTACACCAGATTATCATACCGATCAGCATCAAAAATATTATATAGAGTTAGCAGGGTATACCTCTTTAAAATATAGTTTTAGCACTCGCGAAAATGCTTTTACTTATTTAGAAAGCCTACAGGCATTTTCAGACAATTCATTAGTCTCTCTTGTAGAAGGAGCTACGCATTATAATTGGCGTTTTAGGGATTTTTGTAGAAAAATACTCGATAAATTACTACAAGATGAAAAATATAAAAAGAAATATGTAGTTTTAATAAATAGTTTACCAAAAGATCAACAAGATTTTTTAGAAAAAAAAATAACCCCATAATATAAAATATGCGTGCATTGGTAATTTCCGGAGGCGGTAGTAAAGGAGCTTTTGCAGGTGGCGTTGCACAATACTTAATTCAGGATTTAGGAAGGAAATACGATCTTTTTCTTGGAACCTCTACAGGTAGCTTATTGGTTTCTCATCTGGCATTATCAAAAATTGAAGAAATCAAAAACTTTTATACCTCAGTAACTCAAAATTCTATTTTTAAAAACTGCCCGTTTACTGTTAAAAAGAAAAGGGGATATACCAACATAAGTATTAATCATTTTAATGTTTTACGTAATTTATTGAAAGGCAATAAATCTTTTGGAGATAGTAGTAACCTTAGAGAACTTATTGAAAATGCTATTTCTGAGCCTTTTTTTGAAGAGTTACAATCTAGCGATAAAGATGTAATTATTACAGTAACAAATTTGTCTGCTAATGAAGTAGAATATAAATCGATAAAAGAATGCTTATATAAAGATTTTTTAGACTGGATATGGATATCCTGTAATTACCCTCCTTTTATGAGTTTGGTAAGAAAAAACAATTGTGATTATGTAGATGGTGGTTTGGGATCTATGGTTCCTATTGAAGAAGCAATACGCAGGGGAGCAACAGAGTTGGATGTAATTGTATTAGAAACAGAAATTAATTATTTAAACCGAATGCCTACTAAAAATCCTTTTTCGTTAATAACCAATATGGTAGATTTTATGATGGACAGGATAGAGCATCAAAATATTAGAATAGGTAAATTTAAAGCTTTACAAGAAAATGTAGCACTGGATTTGTATTATACACCAACGGTGCTTACTACAAACTCATTGGTTTTTGATAAAGAAAAAATGACGCAATGGTGGGCAAAAGGGTATAAGTTTGCAAAACAAAAAAATATTTCTAATCCAATATAAAATATGCGGGCACTAGTAATTTCGGGTGGAGGAAGTAAAGGAGCTTATGCAGGGGGAGTAGCACAATATTTAATCCAAAAGCAAGGTAAAGAATATGATATATTTTTAGGTACTTCGACAGGAAGCCTTTTAATTTCTCAATTGGCTTTGGGCAACATCGATAAGATGTATGATATATATACCAACGTTAATCAAAATACTATTTTTAATGTCAATCCTTTTGTGGTAAGAAAAAAAGGAGACAGAGAATATGTGTCGATCAATTTTTTTTCATCATTATGGCAGTTCATAAAAAGGAAACGAACCTTTGGTGAAAGTAAAAATTTACGAAGATCTATACGAAGAAATTTTTCGGAAGCCGAATTTAACCTGGCACGTAAAAAAGTAAAGGATGTTGTTGTAACCGTGTCTAATCTAACTAAAAACAAAACAGAATATAAATCTATAAATGATTTTTCGTATGAAGATTTTTGCGACTGGATCTGGATATCGTGTAATTATGTTCCTTTTATGAGCTTGGTTACCAAAAATGGCTGTGAATATGCAGATGGTGGTTTTGGATGTATGGTACCTATACGGGAAGCAATACGGCGGGGAGCAACAGAGGTAGATGCTATTATTTTAGAGTCCGAAAATATGGAACACAATAAAGTATTAGGAAAAAATCCGTTTTCTCTTATGGTAAATCTGTTTAGTTATATGCTGGATCAGGTTGAAGGTCATGATACAGTGGTTGGAAAATTAGCAGCAATTAATAAAAAAGTACCGTTAAACTTATATTATACCCCATCCAAACTTACTGAAAATTCTTTGGTTTTTAACAAAAAACTTATGGGAAGCTGGTGGAGACAAGGGTATGAATATGCAGCAAAAAAAGCAGAACTGGCAGAAGAAAATAAACTTAAAAATATAGACATGGCAGGGTAGCCTGTATATATTATGTTACTTTTAAGGATAAACGGGATTAAAAAACATCGCTTATTTCTTCCTTGATAAAAGCTAAAGCAGTATCACTGGGAGCTCCTTTTTCTATAAGTTCGGTAAGAATTACTTCTCTCATCTTATTTGCAGAATCTACATCTTCATTTAATGTGGTTTTTCTAATTAAAGCTATAGTAGCATTTTTAGTAGCTTTAATAGTGTTCCAACATTCATCAGAGATGTAGATTTGTTGGGTAAGATTATGCTCAAATTCTTGATCGATAGTACTTGTTAATAAATACTCATAGTCTTTTTTGTTTTCTCCCAAAGGGGATACCCTAATAAGCAAATTACCTGGTGAAATTCGTTCTAGCAACAAAACCATACGTTCGTATGCTTGTAGTTTAAGGGGTAAAGCTTGTTTTTGATTTTCTCTGTGCAACAAGAACCTTCGGCGTTTTTCTTCATTATCTGTATGTGTTTTGAAAAAATACAAAGCAAGTAATGTAATTAACAGAGCAGGAACTAAAGAGATAATTAAAGGTAAAATTTCGATTTTCATGTATGGTCAGATATTATTTTTTATATTCAAAAGTAATATAATTACTTGTTTAACCCCTTATAGTTACCTTAAAAAAAACATATCTTATGAGTTTTTACAGGATAAGTTGGCAAGGTTATTAAATTGGTTATTTTGTTTGATTTTTATAGTCCCCACCCAAATAAGTACATTCTTTCAGATCTTTTGCACAGGTATATTCTACAGGGTTTTTGGTATATTTAAAAGACTCTTCCAGTGTTTTAGTAAGTTCTCCGTCATCTACATTAAGATCTATATCCTGCATGGTAAATTGACAAGGGTGCTCATATCCTGTAGCATGTGTTATTTCTATAAACTCTTTTCTAAAAGTTTTAAAGTATTGTGCCAGGCGATCTGATTTTAAAGGAATATCAATTCCTTTTTGCAACCATTTACTTTGTGTTGCTATTCCGCTGGGGCATCTATTGGTATGGCATACTTGTGCTTGTATACAACCAATACTCATCATAGCTTCGCGGGCAACATTTATACAATCTACCCCCATTGCAAATGCCATAGCTGCTTTTGCAGGAAATCCTAATTTTCCACTACCAATAAAAACCACTCTGTCTGTAAGGTTATATTTCTGAAAAATTTTATAAATAGCTGTAAATCCATATACCCATGGTAAAGATACATGGTCTGCAAAACTAGGAGGAGCAGCACCTGTACCACCTTCGCCACCATCTATAGTAATAAAATCAGGTCCTCTGTCGGTTTCTACCATTAGTTTAGCTAGAAGTTCCCATTGCTCGGTTTTTCCTATTGCAGCTTTAATTCCTACAGGAAGCCCGGTTTCTTTTGCGATATCTTCAATAAATTGTAAAAGCTCCGGAACATTTGTAAATGCCTTATGTGAAGAAGGGGAGAGTACGTCTTTTCCAACTTCAACACCTCTGATCTCTGCAATCTGGGGAGTAATTTTAGCACCTGGTAAGACCCCTCCTTTTCCTGGTTTTGCTCCTTGAGATAATTTAATTTCAATAGCCCTTATAAATGGATTTTTGGTAACAAGTTCTTTCATTTTTTTCATAGAAAAATTACCATCTTTACTTCGCACCCCAAAATAACCTGTTCCAAAATGAAAGATTACATCCCCACCATTGCTATGATATGGAGAAAGTCCTCCTTCTCCGGTATTATGATATGCATTGGCTTTTTGTACCCCTATATTTAAAGATTCTACTGCGCGGGCAGAAAGAGAACCAAAACTCATGGCAGAAACATTGATAACCGATCCCGGGCGATATGGTTTTTCACGTTTATTATAAATCCCCATTACTTTTGCACAAGGTAAAAAAGTCTTATCCTCTTTATTAGGGTGATCTTTATCCATTTTGTATGGTATCATACAATTTTTTATAAAAATATGCTGGTGTTGATATATATCCCTATCGGTACCAAATCCCTCATAATTGTTTTCGTTTTTTGAAGAGGCATAGACCCATCCTCTTTCAATTCTGTTAAAAGGAAGTTCCTCTCGATTATTAGCTACCAGATATTGCCTCATTTCCGGACCAATACTCTCTAATAAATACCTAAGATGACCGATAATAGGAAAGTTATGGCTAATAGTATGTTTTTTGTTTAAAAACATATCCCGAATAGCTACTAATGCTAAAGCAATAATGATCCATACCCACCAGGATATCGAACCTAAAAAATTAAATATATTTTCCATTTTAATCCACATTGTAGAGTTTAATTCTCTAAGGCTTACTTCGAAAACAAAATATATTTTCATAAGCATACCTCGTGAGGGTACTCCTAGGTTATTGATTTTATCTATTGGGCATTAAGATAATCTAGTGTGAGTTGGGACATTACTTTTACCCCTAATAATAAACCGCTTTCATCGATATAAAAATCAGGGGTGTGATGAGGAGCAGCTTCTTTAGACCCGGGTGTTTTTCCTCCTAAAAAGAAATAGAATCCGGGCACTACTTCCTGAAAATAAGAAAAATCCTCTCCGCCAGTAGTTGCTTTGGATAAAAGTACATTTTCTTTACCAGCAACACCTTGAATGGTTGGAAGCATCATTTTTACCAAATCGGGATCATTATAAGTAATAGAAGTATTGTTTTGAAAAGTAATAGTGGCATCACCACCATACGCTTTTGCAATAGATGGTACCATCTCATTCATTCTTTTAATGATAAGAGTTCTCATTTCTGGATCCAGAGTTCTTACCGTACCAATCATTTCGGCACTTTCCGGAATAATATTAAACCGAACACCACTGGTGATTTTTCCAACAGTAATAACAGCCGCCTCATTAACTAAAGGGGATTCTCTGCTTATAATAGTTTGTAATCCATCAATAATTTTTGCGGAGATTAATATGGGGTCTATTCCGGACCAAGGGGCAGAACCATGTGTTTGTTTTCCTTTTACATTAATAACAAATCTTTCTACTGCAGCCATAGTTCCTCCTGGTTTATAGCGTATTTTACCTACATCTGTACCAGAGTTTATGTGTAAACCAAAAATAGCATCTACATCCGGGTTTTTTAATACCCCTTCTTTAATCATTAATTTAGCACCACCTTCTTCTCCGGGTGGGGGACCTTCTTCTGCGGGTTGAAAAATAAATTTAACCGTACCATTTATTTTATCTTTATGTTTAGAAAGAACCTCTGCAACCCCCATTAAGATAGAGGTATGGGTATCATGACCACAGGCATGGCTAACACCAACTTCGGTATTTAAAAAATTAGCTTTTACTATAGATTTAAAAGGGATATCTACTCGTTCTGTTACAGGTAATGCATCTATATCTGCTCTTAATGCAACTGTTTTTCCTTCTTTTTTTCCTTTTAGAATAGCAACTACTCCTGTTTTGGCAACATTTTCGGTTACTTCTAAGCCTAAACCTTTAAGATGTTTTGCTATTTTTTTAGCAGTTTCAAATTCTTGGTTAGAGAGTTCGGGGTTTTGATGAAAATCCCGTCTCCATTCAATTACTTTAGATTCAATTTTTTCTGCAGAAGCATTAATATCCGGATCTATTTGTTGCCCGTATGCGGTACAAAAGATCATTGTTATAATAAATAAAAATGTTTGTGTTTGTTTTTTCATTAGGTTTAAAAATTAATGAGTCTGTAATTTTCGTTCTGTAATTGTACCAAGGCAGTCATTGCAGATAATGCAATCTTTACTTCTGACAATATTTTTTCTTTAGAAATATTTCTATGTGCAGCAGTCTGTCCGCATAAAATAATTTGTACACCTTTTTCTGCCAAAGCAGAAAGCAAAGGTGTATTAGGATTATCTATACCATACTTGTTTTTATATTCGGTATTGTTTAATATATCATTTGCTGCTGCACCATGAACAACCAAAGCAACGTGTAATTTGCTAATAGGAACTCCTGCATTTTCATGCATATTAAGATATCTTGCCGCAGTATTAAACAGAGGATTTACTTTAGAACTATCCTTAAATGTTCTGCCAATATCAAATACTGCTTTTAAGTCTTTTAGGGTGTCGGTTTTAAAATCGGGATTGTTTACCACGTATGTTTCTCCAAACTCAGAGATTATTTTGCCTTGCTGAGTTTTTTGTTGCGAAAAGGCAAATATTGGTAACAGAATAAAAAGATAGGGTACTATTGTATTTTTCAAGCTTTAAATTTTGGATTCTAAAGATATTCAAAAATCTATTAAAGCAAAGTTAAAATATTCTTTAACCTGCTTTAGAAGTGAAAACCATATCAAACTGAAGGTTGGACTTCGAGAGCCTCAGTCCACCCGAACCCTGAGGTTACTCGAAAGGTTGGACTTCGAGAGTCTCAGTCCACAGAAGATTACCCCCGTTTTTTTATGTTTCATTAAAGTTATAAACATTTTTTTTGGTATTAGTCTATTGTAATCCCTTATTTTCAAAAGTATTATAAAATAGGTGATATTTATAACATAAATCTAAAGATGGAAAGGCAGTATGGTTTTCTACTTATAAAAATACCCCCAAATAGTGTTTAACTTTTGGGGGCACTTCAATTTTATGACTTTTTTAATCCACATTGTGGAGTTTAATTATCCGAGGCTTGCCTCGAAAACAAAATATATTTTTGGAAGCATACCTCGTGAACTTGCTCCGGGGTTATTGATTTCTTTACATCAAACCAAGGCTCTTTAGGTTTTTGGATTTAAAAAATTACTCTCTTATGAGTTTACCTATTGGCTTATTATTTATAAGTAAAATATATAAACCATCTGATAATTCAGAAACATCTATTTTAGATACAGGAGTAGATTGTATCACTATTTTCCCTAGAAGATTAACAATTCTTACGTCATAATCCTGCGGTGTAAAGCCTTCTATATGTAAAATATCATCATCATTAACCGGATTAGGATAGTAGGTAAATGTTTTTGTATCATTACCTAAATTAAGAAAAGACTGATCTACATTAAATACTTTAGAAATACTATTACAGCCACCTTCATTAGTTACTTCTATTGTATATTCTCCAACTTTTGTTGGAATATATTCGGCTTGATCAGCACCATTAATTACTTCTCCGTTAAAATACCATTGATAGGTAAAAAACTCTGAGGGAATGCTTAGTTTTTGATTTTGATTAACTTCAATTATTGGTTGATCCGGATTTTCTGATACTATTATTTTTACTTCGGTTCTGGTTTTGGTAATACAATCTCCGATTATTCCTTCTATATAATATGTAACGTTAGTATCTAGTACAGGAGTTTCAAAACTAGATCCGGATACGATACTGGTACCACCTACAGGGGTGTCGTACCATTTGTAATTACTGTTTCCGGATGCTATAATAGTAGCAGATTCTCCTTTACAAATATTTTGAGTAGAAGATACAGGTTGTTCAGGGCTTGTCTTTACTATTGCTGTTACTTCTGTTCTGGCAGAAGTACAGTTTCCTAAGACTCCTTCTACATAATACGTTTTAGAAGTGTTAAGTACGGGAGTTTCATAGGTAGCTCCAGAAGCAATACTAGTACCGCCAGAAGAAGTTTCGTACCATTTATATTCACTATTACCAGATACCGTTAAAATTACAGATTCTCCACTACAAATACTTTGATTTGTAGCAACCGGCTGTTTAGGACTGGGAGATACAGTTACATTTACTGCAGTCCTTGTACTAGTAACACAACCACCAATAACACCTTCAACATAATAAGTAGCATTAGAGGTTAAAGCAGGAGTAACAAAAGTAGCTCCGGAAGCAATACTTCTTGTGCTTTCTGTTGCACTGGTATACCATTTATATTCACTATTACCAGATGCAGTTAATATGGCAGATTCTCCACTGCAAATATTTATATTGGAAACAGTAGGTTGATCCGGGGTTTGTATGTTTATAAAATTTACTTTTTCTTTTTTATTATTTCCTGAATCGTTAGTTGTTGTAAGGGATACTGTATAATTACCTTGCATAGCATACGTGTGACTGGGGTTTTCATTTGTAGATGTGGTACCGTCTCCAAAGTCCCAAAGATAGGAGTTGATTTTGTTTGTAGAATTATTTATAAAATCAATTGTAAAACAATTTTTTACTGCTTCAAATTCTGATAAAGGCGGATTTTTATCATCTCCTGGGATATAAGTACCAGATATAGTATAATTACCTAAAGAAGCATAATCAGAATATCCATTGTTTACGGTTCCTTCACCAACACCATCGATTTCTATATAATAAATTCCTTCAGTAAGGATTTGATTTATAGATGCACTAAGGCCATTAGGGTTAGAAATAGCGACTTCTTGCCCCAGCTCATTAAGAATTCTAGCCTGAATATTAAGATTTGGATAATCCGGATCTGGATTAAAATTTAAAGATACATTTCCGGTCTCTACGGCAAAAGTAAATACATCTTTATCCTCTCTGGTACTAATTAATCCAAAATTTTGGTTATCGCTAACAATCCCTGCGGGGGATACTTTTATAGAGGTAGCATTAGCTATACCATCGCCATGATCATCGTTTTGAAAACCAACTCCGTTTCTGCTATTAGCAATAATTGCAATATCATCCTGGTTACTTGTTGCGTTATCATATTCGCCTGCGCTCCATTGCCCGATAGGTCTGTTTACGCTCCATCCCATAATAGGGCTCCATTGCCCGTGTCCTGCATAATACTCTGTACTTCCTTGTCCATCGTGAGATAATCCTAAAGTATGTCCGACCTCATGAGAGCCGGTTTCACCGGCAGCTCTTGTAGACAAATTATATATCCAGCAAGGATTGTCTGCACTAGAGGAAAAAGAGTTTAAATAAGCTACTCCTCCAGAGTCTGGTCTTGCATCCTTTGTAGGAGTGAAGATGCACATCATTCTACGATTTACGGGAGCAGCATCAAAAAGATCTCTGCGGGTGGTAACGTTAAGATTAAATGGTCTGAAGTCTTCTGCCATTATTTTCCAAATTTCTGTTATTTTTTGATCAGAAAAATTAGGGGATTGTGCATTTATAGTCGCTCCACCAAGCCACCATGTACCAGAGACTACCTCACCATCAAAGTCTAAATAAATAATACCAGGAGCTCCGGGAAGACTTTCTAATATTGGTGGAGGAGGCATTTTTGAAGCTTTATTAACTGTAGTAACCTCCTCGGTATGTACTCTTTCAAAATCTACACAAATAACTTTATTAATATCGGTTTCTTTAATAAATACCTTACCATTTATTTCGGAATAAAGTATGTATGCTTTTTTTGCACTATGTAATATAATAGTACCATTTAAAATATTATTGGTTCTGGAAATAGAAAAAGTAGATAACTTTTCTCCATTTACCGTTCCTAATAAAGTAAGATTACTTCCTTTTTCTTTTTTGATATTCAAATGAAAGGAAAAACTTTGATTTTCTGTTGTTTTAAAGGTAGAGGATTTACTTTTATTAGAATTAATTAAATCGTTTACAAAATTTTGTTGATTATTAGATAATAGATAAGAGTTTTCAGATTGCCCATAAGCACTGCAATTTACTATAAACATAGTAAGCAATAGATAGTCCAGTAATTTTTTTTTCATGTTGAGTTAGGGGGATGGTAGTAATTAATTTTATAAGTTTTTTTTTTGAGATTTTTTTGATTTCAAAAACAATCAAAGGTTGTGTATCAAAATGCAAATAAAAACATTTTTGCCAATAAAAAATAGTATCAATAAAAATATATTGATACTATTTCTAGAAGTTTCATTTAACATAAGAAACAGGTTTCATACCTCTAACAAATTTAGAAATATCAGCGTTTAATTATAATAC
Source organism: Aquimarina sp. (assembly GCF_977115655.1). NCBI lineage: Bacteria > Pseudomonadati > Bacteroidota > Flavobacteriia > Flavobacteriales > Flavobacteriaceae > Aquimarina > Aquimarina sp. Next base: position 11,346 of record NZ_CDSBKO010000057.1, on the reverse strand, counting down.
ATAATCATGAAATACTTATTATTCTTTCCAGAGGGATAATTGTAGATTGTTTTAAAATAACTTCTTTATCTGTTATTCCCCATATAGTGGTCTCTACTTTTTTGAAACCTGTATCATCTACAAATACAATTCTTACTTTATGGTGTTCAAGATTACCCAGAGCAAGTGCTCTTTGTAGTTCCAAAAACCGATCTATTTGATCTTTTCTTTTGTCTAATACATCTTCTTTTGGAAATTTTAAAAATTTAATTTGCTCTTTTTGTACTATTTGCACATTCATGTTTGGGGCCATAAGTGTTGAGTTTAGTTAACTTTTAATAAAATTAGGAATAAGTTTTGTTTTATTGTTTCGATAAATATATGAATTTTGTCTTTAAATATTGTTTTTTGTCTATTTTTTTATTTTCAAAAGCTATATTATGTAGGAAAATTAAAAACAAGTAGTAGGAAAATTATAATACCAACACTGGTGTTTTGTTAATTTTAATGTAGCGCCTGTATGTGAAGCAGTTTTTTAATTGTAACAGATTTAATGTATAATCCGGGTTTACCTGTACATATAAATGATATTGGGGTTTATGTATTGTACCACATCAATTGCGATAAAAATGAGGATAGTTAATAATTGGTTTAAAAGAAACCTGGCAGTTGTTTTTATAACCGTAGTTCTTTCCTTAAATTTCGCCCTTAAAATGTTACTACTTTGGAAGAATATATAGCAGAGCTAAATGATGCACAAAGAGCACCTGTACTTCAGATAGATGGACCAATGATTGTGATTGCCGGTGCCGGTTCTGGTAAAACCCGAGTGCTTACATATCGTATTGCCTATTTAATGCATAAAGGTGTGGATTCCTTTAATATACTGTCTTTGACATTTACCAATAAGGCAGCTCGCGAAATGAAAAAGCGTATTGCAAGTATTGTAGGGCCAAGTGAGGCTAAAAACCTATGGATGGGGACTTTTCATTCGATTTTTGCTAAAATATTAAGATTTGAAGCAGATAAATTGGGGTATCCGTCTAATTTTACAATTTATGATACTCAGGACTCTCAACGATTAATAGCTTCTATAATCAAAGAGATGGGGTTGGATAAGGATATATATAAGTACAAGCAAGTATACTCCCGTATTTCTTCATATAAAAATAGTTTGATAACTGTAAAAGCATATTTTCAGAATGCAGATCTGGTAGAAGCCGATGCAATGGCCAAACGCCCGCGAATGGGTGAAATTTATGAACAGTATGTAGATAGGTGCTTTAAAGCCGGAGCAATGGATTTTGATGATCTGCTATTAAAAACAAATGAGTTGCTAAACCGTTTTCCAGATGTTCTGGCCAAATATCAAAACCGGTTTAGATATATTTTGGTAGATGAGTACCAGGATACAAATCATTCTCAATATCTTATTGTAAGAGCCTTGTCAGATAAATTTCAAAATATTTGTGTTGTAGGAGATGATGCGCAAAGTATATATGCTTTTCGTGGGGCAAATATCAATAATATCCTTAATTTTCAAAAGGATTATGATAACGTACAGCAATATAGGTTAGAACAAAATTATAGATCTACAAAAAATATTGTAGAAGCAGCAAATTCTATTATAGACAAAAATAAAACCAAGCTGGACAAAGTAGTTTGGACAGCAAATGATGATGGCCCCAAAATTATCGTAAATCGTTTAATAACCGATGGAGATGAGGGAAGGTTTGTGGCAAGTTCTATTTTTGAAAACCAGATGCAACATCAGTTAGGAAATGGAAAATTTGCAGTATTGTACAGAACAAATGCGCAATCCAGAGCAATAGAAGATGCTTTGCGTAAGCGGGATATAAAGTACAGGATTTATGGCGGATTATCTTTTTATCAAAGAAAAGAAATCAAAGATGTACTGGCATATCTGAGGTTGGTAATTAATCCCAAAGATGAAGAAGCATTAAAAAGAGTGATTAATTATCCGGCAAGGGGAATTGGCGGAACTACCGTAGATAAATTAGTGGTTGCCGCAAATCATTATGGGCGTTCTATCTTTGAGGTTATTGAGAATCTGGATCGAATTAATTTAAAAATCAATAGCGGGACCAAAACGAGGCTAGAAAATTTTATCACAATGATAAAAAGTTTTCAAGTAACTAATGAAACCTCAGATGCATTTGTGCTAGCAGAAATTGTAGCAAAAAAAACAGGGTTGCTGCAAGAACTTAAAAAAGATGGAACGCCAGAAGGGATAGCCAGAATTGAAAACATAGAAGAATTACTTAATGGGATACGTGATTTTGTAGAAGGACAAAAAGAAGTAGCAGATGTTAGGGGGGCTATGGCAGAGTTTTTGGAAGATGTAGCACTGGCAACAGATTTGGATCAGGATACAGGAGATGATGACAGAGTAGCACTAATGACTATTCATCTGGCTAAAGGGTTGGAGTTTCCTTATGTGTATATAGTTGGGATGGAAGAAGATCTTTTTCCTTCGGGAATGAGTATGAATACCCGAAGCGAATTAGAAGAAGAACGACGTTTGTTTTATGTAGCATTAACTCGTGCAGAAAAACAAGCATATCTTACCTATACACAATCCCGTTATCGATGGGGAAAACTAGTAGACGCAGAGCCAAGCAGGTTTATAGAAGAAATTGACGAACAATACCTGGAGTATATGATCCCTGTAGACAGCTATCGATATAAACCACTAATTGATTCGGATATTTTTGGAGAAGTAGATAAAAGTAAACTAAGACTAAAAAAACCGGTTACAGGAACACCTCCATTAGCACATAAGCCCACCGAAGAGCAGTTACGTAAATTAAGAAAATTAAGACCAGTTACCGATGAAGCTACAGAAGAAAACACTACCAATCTTTTTGATAGTGATCTGATGCCCGGGATAGCAGTAGAACACATGCGGTTTGGTATAGGCAAAATTCTTAAAATAGAAGGTGTAGGACAGGATCGAAAAGCCGAAATTCATTTTGAAAAAGGAGGAATGAAAAAACTATTGCTTCGTTTTGCAAAGTTGAAAGTTATATAGAACAGAGCCACAGGGATTTGGTTTTTATATCATATTTAGCAGTATCTTTGATTTATAACTATTTATATGGCAGAGTTTATAAAATTATATAACGAAAATCCTAATCCTAAAGACATAAAACGAGTAGTTACTTATTTGCGTAATGGAGGGCTGGTTATTTATCCAACAGATACGGTTTATGGACTGGGTTGTGATATAACTAATAATAGAGCTCTGGAGCGTATTGCCCAAATTAAAGGGGTAAAACTCGCTAAAGCTAATTTTTCATTTATTTGTAAAGACCTTAGTAATTTATCAGATTATGTAAAGCAGATAGATAATGCTACATTTAAGTTATTGAAAAGAACATTGCCAGGACCTTATACTTTTATTTTACCAGGAAATAATAATTTGCCAACAGTTTTTAAAAAAAGAAAAACAGTTGGTATTCGGGTTCCGGACAATAATATATGTACATCGATTGTTGAAGAATTAGGAAACCCAATTGTGTCTACTTCTATTTATGACGAAGATGAAGTAATAGAGTATACTACAGATCCCGAGTTGATCCTTGAAAAATGGGGCAATCTGGTAGATATAGTTGTAGATGGAGGGTACGGGGATAATATACCTTCAACGATTATTGACCTAACCAGCGGGGAACCTGTTTTGATAAGAGAAGGAAAGGGAGATATTGACATAATATAATAGTTTTTTATTAAGATCGTTTTTTTCTAATACCAGTATGGTCCATACCTTGTTCTCTTTCTAAAGCAATCATTTTTTTTGGCCTGAAATTTAAAATCAAAGCCCTTCTTTGGCTATTTGTGCTATTTCCATGACTATAATGTAGCGTAAAACCATCATGAAAAGTACAACCACCAGGATTAAGAGGTATTGGTATTGCATTGGTTGTATCTGTTTCACAATACAAAGCTCCGCCATTGGGCAAACTACTATGCTCTAATAGATGTTCATTTTTAACAGAAAGAAACCACATACAACCATTATTTTCATATACATTATCCAGTGCTATCCAACAACTCACAGCCCTTTTATCAGGCAAATTAATCCAATAAGCAGCATCCTGATGCCATGGGGTTGGAGTATTTGTATGAGGAGCTTTGTTTATAAGCATATCAAAGTCTAACTCCATATCATCACCCAATAACTTTTTTGCCAAGTGTAAAGCTTTTGAGTATGCAATGTGTTTTAGTAATTCAGGAGCCACTAAGCCAGGTCTCATTATTTGTGTTATACGTTCGGTAGTTTTTGGTTTATTAGGATCTGTTCCAGCCAGATCACTCCTTAGGTGCATTGTTTTTTCTTTATCTTCTAATAAATTAGTATAGATATTTTGTAATTCTTTAACTTCGGTAAAGTCTAATAGTTGGTCAACTTTTGTATATCCGTTTTCTAAAAATTGTTTTTGTATGGATTTCATTATAACGTGTTTTTTTATTCAAAGATGGGTAAATCAATCTGGTAAATCTTCTAAATTTATACTACCTTACTTTTTTATACAAAAATGAATAAAGTTTCAGAAGAGCGTATTGTATATTTTTTGAAAGATTATAACATTAAGCGATGTTTACAGTTTGGGTATTATAAATACTTCAAAGCACAGCCTAAGTTACCGGTACACGAGCATCTTAATGCTATAGAAATATGTTTTTGTAGTAAAGGAGAGCAACATTATATAATAGAAGGCGAAGAGTTTAGACTGTATGGAAATGATATTCTTGTTATTCCTCCCAATAAAAAACATAGTACAGGCAATTATCCTGAAGAAAAAGGAGAGCTGTTTTGGTTACAAATAACCTGTTCTAACGATCAGGAGGGGTTATGTAATTTGTCTGTAGAGCAATCTGATTTTCTTTTGAAACAGATAATAAATGTTTCTCAAAAGGTTTTTAAAGGAACATTTCAGATTAAATTTATACTCGAAAAACTTTTATGTGAATTACAAAAAAACAATAATGATATTTTATCCAATATAATAATCAATCAACTTATAATACAGATTGTACTAGAGGTTTTGCAGCTTTCCAAAAGGAAACAAAAGGGGTTTCCATTACAAAAGTTAAATAATATAGACACCTATATAGCAAAAAATATGCACAGGATGATTTATGTAGATGAGTTAGCAGAGATTTCAAAAGTCTCTGTAGGATATTTTAAATCGTGGTTTAAAAATGCTGTAGGTATACCTCCAAAAGAGTATATAAATAAATTAAAAATTGAGCAATCAAAGATCGACCTGCTTAAAAAGGATACTATAACCACGGTAGCTTTTGATCTGGGATTTAGTTCTTCACAATATTTTTCAACAACTTTCAAGAAGTTTACCGGCTATACTCCAAAGTTTTATATTTCTTCAAAAAACCAATCTTCTTGATCTAAGGTCAATAAATACAATAGTGCTTTTTAGATAATGAACTATCTCGGGGGCAAAACTGTAAAGGTATCAGAAACAAGGCAAAACAATATCGTTTCGCTGCAAGAACCAAGACTCTTTTTTTAAACCTTTACGCTACATTCGAGACAGGACCTCGGAAAATTATATAGGTTGAATTTTAAAAGAATAGAATACCGTTTACTATAAAATCAAGCTAAATATAGATCCTTCATATTTTTTATTAACTTTAAGAAATCTTAAAACCAATATAATGAGTACTAAAAAACCACCAAAATTTAGAATTTACCCTTCTATAGGGGTCGCTCGATTAGGAAATGGGCCCGCAAAAAAAGATGAAGTTATCTTTAGCCCAGAAATACCCTGGGCTAATTTATACGATACAGATAAAAATTATTTAACTAAAGAAGGGGCAATAAAAAAACAAGCGCAACGATTTTATATTTATGAATGTGATACCAATGGAGTACCAACACAACAAATAGATCCTAAGGATTATAATATAAAATGGTCTGTTGAAGTAGCAAATAAAAAGCCGTTTTGGTACGATTTTAATAATAGTCTGGATCTTTCTGTATTATCAGAAAATCAAAATTTATCCCCCAATTTTGCAAAAAACAAATTAGCACCAGGTATTGGTGCTAAACGAAGAAACCCAAATGTGTTAAACCAAGCTATGCGAGTAAAAGGAGGATATGATTATCGCAAAGAGCTAATTAACCATCCTGGGGTTGTGAGTGTAGATGAAACTGCTCAACGTAAAATAATACAGGGAGAGTTTCCTTCTAAAAAAGAAGGAGTAAGCATGCTTGCTTCGAGTATGAACACATCTTCTAAATCGGTAGATTTGGGGACTATAGAGTATGATGAAGGAACATTGATTTTTTATGGGGCAGATGGTATTTCTGCATCGCTAAATCCATCGGATCTTAATAATGATTTTGCAGACAACTCTAATTGGTATGATGATATTTGTGATGGTAGAGTTACAGCATCTATTACCCCTAAAAAAGGAGGAGATACATACCATTTGGATGATGCATTATCTTCTGCATGGATTGCAACAGCACCACCAGATTATGCACCACAGATTCAACCAATATCTACAATGTATGATTTAATTGCAGGCGCAGCCAACGAAAGTTACATACCTGAACTAAGTTTGGTTTTCCCTATATTTTATCGTTTGTATAGAATGCAATGGGTTAACTTAGGGGACTTTCTTTCTCCGTCTTTTAAAGAAACAATAGATAAGCTTATCGCAGAAGATAAATTTAAGTTTATATACCAAAAAGAACCAAAAGAACAAGCAGATAAGGTAAGAGAACAAGTGTTTGATCTTTTTAGAAACCCAGAGTATGTATATAATAACGAACCTATAATACCAAGTAAAGATAATACCGATATTGTTAATAGAGGGAGCGGTACTGATATACTAAAACTTCCATATTATCCTGGCGATGCTATTGATTATCCAGGTAGTCCCGCACAATGGTTTGCAATTCCGCCAATGTTATACGAACAGCTTAAAAACTGGAGAGACGGAAAATTTGAAACCCCTCCAGATTTTAATTTTAAAACTATTGATGAAATGGGGGCATTTTATCAAAAGCAGTTTTTAGAATCGTTTAAAGAGGAGTCTAAAAAACCTTTATTGATGACCAGAGCAGTTCTGGAAACATTATACGGAGGAGGTTTTCATCCAGGAGTAGAATTAACTTGGCCGATGCGACATAATATTATTTATGCCGAAAATAATAGGGTATATGACTGGATTACAGAGGGGTATTGTAATTATGGTTTTTATGGTTTAAGAGAGGTTCGTCTAAATGCAGCTACAATTACAGAACAAAAAGATATTTTTTATAATGATTTTGGGTTTCAAATGAATTCAGAAGATATTAGAGAATCTATGGTTCTTGAGAATGAGAAAAACTGGCTTTGGAAATTAACCCCAGGGGATCTTACTAAATGGATGGGAATTCCTTGGCAATCTGATGCTGGAAGTTGTCAAGCCGTTTTTGTAGAAAAACAATACCCTATACCATCATGGTGGGCTGCAAATTTGCCAGTACACGTGCTTCCTCATGAAAGTTATCAAAAACTTTTAGACCCAAATATTTTAGACGATACTAAGCGAAATATCTATGCAAATCGCTTAGCCTGGTTGCATACAGCAGATACTGGTTTTATTGGATATCATGCAGAAGGAGGTTATCTTAATGGGCTTATCAATATGGTATATCAGTGGAAAAAAATAGGAATAGTAGCAGGAAGAAAATTAGAGACAGGTATTGAAGGGCTACCAGAAACAGTATACGTTTCATATAGCGGAAAAAATGCGGATGATAAATAAATGAATACAGAGGTTATTATTGTAGGTAAAGGTATTGCAGGAATAGCTTTGTCCTTTCTTCTTAAGAAAAAAAATATTGATCATTTAGTTTTGGATCGTATTGGTAGAAAAAAGAATATTGCTTTGGCAGAAACATTACCACCTTCGGCAATACCTTTATTAAAATATTTAGACCTTCTAGGGGTTTTTGAAAAAAACACAATTCGAAAAACGTATGGATATCATTCTCTGTGGGGAAAAACTACTATAACCGATATTAATTTCTTTTTACAACCGTTATATAAAAATGGCTTAAAAATTAATAAAGAAGCTATTATAAAAGATTTGGAAGAAGTTTGTAAGGAGAACATTGTACGTTTTGAAAACATAAGAAATATTAGTGCAACAAACTCTAAGGTTTTTATCGAGATCGAAAACAATTCTAAAAATGAAACAATTACAGGTACGATAATTATAGATGCAACAGGAAGAAACCAAGTTATTGTCAAAAAAATGAATGTTTCTATTCATGAATATGATAACCTTACTTCCTTTAGTTGTCATATACCAAGGATTGCACACCCAAAATTGGTACATGATGTATATGTAGAATCTTTTAAAGAAGGCTGGGGAATCGTTTCTGGGTTAGATAAAGAAACGAATGTAGTATCTGTTTTTACAAATAAAGGAAACAAGATACAACAAGAGCTTAAAAATTATTGTAATTGGCGAGATGTGCTTTCAGAAACGTTATTTTTAAAGGATTTTATAGTAAGAAAACCTGAAATAAAAGTAATAGGAGGAAAAGCAAACTCTACTAAAGCTAAGGAGGTGTATGGTAAAAATTGGCTAGCGATAGGAGACGCTGCTTTATCTTTTGATCCGTTATCTTCTCATGGAATAAGTACAGCCATTTATACAGCAAAAGAAGCTGCAGATGCAATCCAGGCGTATATAGAAAAGGAAGATATTACAGGGTTTATGAAATATTCGGATACTATATCTTCAATATTTGATTCCTACTGTAAACATAGGGATATATTATATTCGTCAGAGACTAGATGGGCAGATTCTTGTTTTTGGAAAGAGTTTTTTGTGCCAATTTAATTTTTTGATGGCGTGCAATTAAATTGAATTATTTTTTTCAAGATTAAGGAAAAACGCTTGTATTCAGCTTGACAGGGGATCAAGTATAGCACTTGCATAATCTGGGTTAAAGGTTTAAATTATGGTAGAGTATAAATAAATAAATCCTTGAAGGTACTTCTTCAAGGATTTATTTAAAGGATTTAATTTTGCAGTTAGAATATAGAATATTTTTTTATTCTCTTACTAAGTTTATCTCTACTCTTCGGTTTTGAGCTCTTCCTGCTTTGGTTTTATTAGTGGCAATTGGTCGGTCTTCACCATATCCTATAGCAGATAACCTAAACTTGTCCACACCATTTTCTACCAAATAATTTTTTACAGAATTTGCTCTGGAGTCAGATAGTCTTTGGTTAAGAGTATTACTACCGCCACTATCTGTATGTCCTTCTACTGTAAACTTGGCTGTAGGATATTCGTTTAATATATTAATAATATCACCAAGTACTTGGTTGGACTCTTTTTTTATAGAAGATTTTCCTAAATCAAAAAGAATAGTTTTTGCATAATTATTAAGTGTTTTCTGAATTTCTTCAGTAACCTCCGGGCAACCATTATTGGCAACAGTTCCTGCTATATTTGGGCAATTATCATCTTTATCCAATACGCTATCCCCATCGGTATCCGGCCACGGGCAACCACCATTATCTATAGGGCCTGCAACATCCGGGCAATTATCATCTTTATCCAATACGCTATCCCCATCGGTATCCGGCCATGGGCAACCACCATTATCTGCTTCTCCAGCTTCTTCGGGGCAATTATCATCTTTATCCAATACGGTATCCCCATCGGTATCCGGCCATGGGCAACCAAAATTTTCTTGGGGGCCTTTCACATCCGGGCATTCGTCAACTTTGTCTAACACACCATCTTCATCTTTGTCTTTAGGTCTGGATTGATAAACAGGTACTTTAAGGCCAACATATACATCTGCCGCTTTAATATCGCTTCCTATCAATGCAGATAATACAGATCCGGAACCTACATAAAACGGACCAGCCCTAAGTCCTGCTCCCCATTGAAAACCACTATGTTGTACCATGCTTAAAGGAGAATAAAAACTAAACCATTTACTTTCGAAACGAGGAGTAAGGGATACAACATTTGCAATTCTGCTTCTGTTTATTTTATTTTTTGCGGTTAAAGATAAATCTCCGTTTAAATTAATATAGAATTTTTGATTTATATTCCAATCTGCATTAATATGTAATGCGGTTGGTAATACTGCTTTATCTGTTTTTGCTAAGGGTAAAACGGTATAAAAGTTTTCTAATTTATCAATGTCAATATTATCAAAAGTGTTTTGATCTAGTGTATTGGTAATTTCATATCTTTCTTCTACACCATCACTATAATTAATAGATCCAAGATCTGTAAGGGACATACCAAACTTCAATTTATATTTATTGATATCTTTTGGCATGTATGTATTTCCTTTATTGTCTGTAGAAGTGTATTTTTCATGATCGGGTCTCCATTCGTACACAAATCCCAAATCCAGACCTACTCCTCTAGCACCATCAACTACTTCAAATTCATCAAAATCTTCTTCAAGATTTTTACTATATCCATAAGATAATTCTCCTGTGGTATTTACACTACCTATTCTGGTTCCATTTGGCAGTAAAGTGCCATCTGCATCATAGTTTAAATTAACATTTTTACCTACTACATACGCATTGCCAAGTCCTTGTAAATATTTAACGGTAAGCCCCCCTTTAAGAAAATGTTGTTCCTTATTCATCATAACTCTGGCGTATGATACTCCAAATTCTGCCCAAGCATGAACACTTGAAAATAAATCCCCTTCACTTACTATAAAATCTTGATTTTTGTCAAAATCATTGATTATATTTTCAAAAGTTTGACCATTTACCTCGCTTAGGCTATAAAATGCTCTTGCTCTTGTAGAAATAGCAATAGAATTTTTTTCGTTTATGTTAAACATAAAAGACGGGCCAAGTACATCAACGTTTCCTAAGATGTTGTTTTTTTCTTTAGGAAATTTTTTTGCATCATCCTCGATATCATAATTGTCATCAAAGATATCGTTAAAATTTATTGCATAATAATCATTACCTGCAAAAGCACTGACTCCTGCCAGATTAACGTCGGTTTTAAATCTGGAATCGACAATATTTGCCGGGTTGCTAATAATACCATGAACACCGTTGTAGTTATCGGTAAGAAATCCTATGTAGGATTGGGATTTCATAGATACTGTGGCACAAATGATAAACATTGTTGTAAGTGTAAATCTTTTCATTTATTTGTTTTTAAGATTCGGGTTCTTTTATTAAAAGCGGCAAAGATATTAGTATTTTATTAGCACAAAAACTTATTGAGGATAAAATGAGTAATAAAAAAAGGATCGTTATTTAAGAGGCTACTGAAAAAGTAAGTCTCTTTTCAAAAAGAGAGCTTGATATAAGAGAT
>NZ_CDSBKO010000056.1:0-38056 GCF_977115655.1 Aquimarina sp. | reverse complement strand
GGCACAAGCTTTTTGCCTTGAATACTTAAAAAATAAATTCAATTTCCATACGCACTATTTCAAAGTTAAAATGGTATAAATCTATTGTAATCCATAGCAAATATACAAGATTTTGGAAAAATTCCAATTTTAACACATTTTATTTTTATTTTTTGTGGAAATTTTCCATAAATTTGGAAAAATTACAACATAAACTATCTTTTATGATTTCTCAAACTATTCCTGTATATCAAAAAGCTCCTGAAAAAATAATACGGCATTCTTTAGACAATTCAATTGATACTATCTGCCTGTTACATCAAAAACTTATTGAAAAAGGGTTTCCATTTTTAAGAAATCAAATCATAAAAAACTACAGATTTGATTTTTATTGTTCAAAATCAAAACTCGCGATAGAAATAGACAGCTACGCTCATGAGTTTTCTGACGTTTATAACTTAGACGCCCCTAAAAAACTATTTATCAATTATTTGGGAATAACCGTTCTTCGTTTTACTGATTACCAAATATTAACAGATATTGAAGAGATAATAAGAGCTATTCAAAACCAAATAGATCTTTCTACAAATTCTTCTTATGTCGTTTGATAGAATACGCCAAAAACTTTCTATTCTTGCAGATGCTGCAAAATATGATGTTTCTTGCGCTAGCAGTGGAGGAAAGAGAAGTAATACAAAAAAAGGATTGGGCAACAATACTGGTTTTGGTATTTGCCATAGTTATACAGAAGACGGACGCTGTGTTTCTTTATTAAAAATTCTTTTGACCAATCACTGTATATATGATTGTGCCTATTGTGTTACCAGAAAAAGCAATGATATAAAAAGGGCTGCATTTCAAGTCCAGGAAGTTGTAGATCTAACTATCCATTTTTACAGAAGAAACTATATTGAAGGGCTATTTTTAAGTTCGGGGATATTTAAAAACTCTGATTTTACGATGGAGCGCCTGATCGCTGTTGCAAAAAAACTTCGTTTGGAAGAAAATTTTAATGGATATATCCATTTAAAATCCATACCTGGTGCCAGCGATGAATTAATGCGGGAAGCCGGATTATATGCAGACCGCCTAAGTGTAAATGTCGAAATTCCTACCAAATCCGGATTAAAACTATTGGCTCCAGATAAAAAACATGAGGATTTTATTAAACCTATGGAAAAAGTAAAAAATGAAATCCTACAATATAAAGCAGAGCAAAAAATAATCAAAAGCACCCCCAGATATGCTCCCGCAGGACAAAGCACCCAAATGATAGTTGGAGCATCTGGTGAAAGTGATAGGGATATTATGTACTCTGCAACATATTACTACAAAAAATTTAATATGCGCAGAGTATATTACTCTGGTTATATCCCCGTGGTTAACGACACCAGATTACCTTCTGTAGGAACAGAGGTTCCTGTTCTTAGAGAAAACCGGCTTTATCAAACCGACTGGCTTTTGAGGTTTTATGGTTTTTCTGTTTCTGAAATTTTAAATGACTCCCACAAAAACCTGGACCTGGATATTGATCCAAAACTAAGTTGGGCATTACGAAATCTTCATTTTTTTCCAATAAACATCAACAAAGCAGATAAGCAAGTACTAGCCAGAATCCCTGGTGTAGGTATGCAGTCGGTATTCAAGATACTTCAGGCAAGAAAGTTTAGAAACTTAGACTGGGCACATCTTAAAGCTATAGGAATAGCAATGAACAGAGCACAATATTTTATAACCTGTAATTCTAAAGATTTCTATAAGCAAGATCTATCTTCTTATGATTTAAAAAACCTAATTTTAAAAACTTCCAAAAGTAAATATGACAAATATTTTAATACACAATTAAGTCTTTTTACTTAACCTTAAAAAACTATGAACTCACAAACCATTTTAATTTATGACGGAAGCTTTGATGGTTTTTTGAGCTGTGTTTTTTTTATTTATAATCATAAAATAACAAATCCAATAATTAGAAAAGAATCTGAAACCAATAACCAATTATTTACTATAACTGAAGATATTATTACAAACAAAAATAATGCACAAAGAGTATGGAAAGGATTTATGTTAAAAGCTTCACCTTATCAACAACAAGATTTTTTTAAGGCTTTTTTAAGTGAAATTAAAGGAGTGGAAAATACTTTGCTATCTTATATCCAAAATATTTTTGCAAAAAAAACTACTACAAGTACTGATTTTGGTAATAAAGATATTTTAAAAATTAGCCAGGTTGCTAAAATGGTTGGGAGAGAAAAACACAGAATGGAAGCTTTTGTCCGTTTTCAATTAACCAAAGATGCTGTATATACTGCTACTGTTGAACCGGATTTTAATGTTTTACCTTTAATTATCCCTCATTTTAAAGATCGTTATGCAGATCAAAAATGGATTATTTATGATATAAAAAGAAACTATGGTATCTATTACAATTTAAAAACTATTGAAATTATTGTTATAGACAGTTTTTCTAAAATCAAATTCAAGATTTCGTCAGATTTACTTTTGCCGGAAGAAAAAGATTTTCAAAAACTATGGAGCACATACTTTAATAGTATAAATATAAAATCTCGTAAAAACGATAAATTACACAAACAGCATTTGCCTAAACGGTACTGGAAATACCTAACAGAAAAAATACCTTGATGTATCTCTATCTTATAATTATATAAACTTTTAGTTTAATTTGTTAAAAACAACAAACTATTATGTAACACAATATGTTATTAAATAATTAATGTGTATTTTTTCCCCATTTTAAATTTCGAATAGACGAAATAAAGTGTTATGTTTGGCGTTAATTAACCAAATTAACATATCTATCTATTATGAAAAAATTTTTTTTAGGAGCTTTAGCTCTAATGTTCTTAACAGTAATCTCTTGTAAAGAAGCTACAGACAAGGCAAAAGACGCAGCTGAAAATGTAGAAGAAACTACAGAGGATGCAGCTAACAAAATAGGAGAAGCTGCTGAAGAAGTTGCTGAAACTATTGAAGATGCTGTTGACGGTGTTCCTAATTTTAGTGACGAAACTGTACAAGCATACGTAGAAAAGTATGAAGCATATATGGCTGAATACAAAAAAGCTGCTGAAAGCAAAGATATGACTGCTTTTGCTGCTCTTGGGCAAAAAGCACAAGATCTTTCTACAGGAGCTCAGGAAGTTGCTGGAAAACTAACTGGTGAAGATGCTGAAAAGTGGACTGCATATATGACTGCTAGTGCTCAAAAAATGCAAGAGTACGCTAAAGCTATGACTCAACAATAGTCAATTTAAAAAATATCATAATTTTTTATGATGCTCAAAGAACCACCCGTATACACAGGTGGTTCTTTTTTTATTATAACCATTCTACTTTGTTATCTACAGGCTCCCTCTTTGGCACTATAGCCGCCTCTACACTCTTATCATAATTACCTAAGTAAAAAAAGCCAAGGCAGCGTTCTCCTTCTTCAAAATCAAAAAAATCACCCATATACTCCATTAATTTAGGACTGCTCCAATAACATCCTATATTATTTGCAGCACAGGTGAGCCACATGTTTTGTACGGCCATTGCTGTAGATGCTATTTCTTCCCATTCGGGGACACGTTTTTTTAAATCCCGCTGCATACATATCGCGATTATTGTGCTTGCAGATTTACACTTTTTTATAATTTTTTCATACTTAAATGGCGAAAAGTCTTTGTTTGAAGTAATATCCGTATAAGTATTCGATAAAAATATCCCCAATTTATCTTTGGCGTCTCCTTGTAATACTTTGAACCGCCATGGTTGTGTTAATCTGTGTGTAGGTGCCCAGTTTGCATTTTCTAATATTAATTTAATAAACGCGTCAGAAACAGGTTTATCATTATACTGTGCAGGAAAAACAGACCTTCTGTTTCTAATAATTTCATTTATATCTTCTTTGAACATATAATTTCTTTTTTTTGTAAAGTTATTATTATTCTCAGGACTAAAAACATACATTAATTATAATATTGTGAATCTAAAAGTTCGAATTCGTACCTGCGAACAGCTTGACAATTTATCCCTATCAGGAAAGGCTTTAAAAAAAACACTGGATAGTTTAAGATTTATTAATTCTGTTTTGGGTAATCACAAGCAATCAGGCAATGCTATTTTAAACTATTGCAAAACGTTATCTCCCGCAAAAAAAATTCATATTATTGATATTGGTTGCGGAGGAGGGGATTGTATTTTCTATATCTCAAAAAAATTAAAGAAAAATAAAATAAATGCATCTTTTACTGGTGTTGATGGTAATTTACATAGTATTTCCTATGCCAGACAAAACAACCCGGACCCTGCAAATATTAATTTTTATTGTGCAGATATTATCGATCCTGGCTTTGTTCTCCCAGATTGCGATGTATTGATAAGCAGCCACTTTATGTACCATTTTAGCGATAACGAACTTACTATTTTTTTGAAAAAATTAAAGTCAAAAGTAAATTATATTATTTTTAGTGAACTATATCGAAGCAAGATAGCATACTACACCTTTAAAGGGATCCGTTTTATACTACCCATTTCTAAAATGGCAAAAAAAGACGGGTTAATAGCTATACAAAGAGCTTTTTTAATTAGTGAATTAAAAAAAATAATAGATGACAGTACCATAACAGAATACTCTATAGTTAAAAAACCATTTTTTCGTATAATCACTCAAATAACTCTGCCAAATGAAAGAGAAACTATTCAGGCTTTTAGATAAACTAAAAAAAACTCCGAAAAAATTACTCCTAACCTATATTGTTGTTTACTTTTTATGGGGATTAGGTATGAATTATTTTGGTACTGAAATGGAAATCGCAAGATTTACATATTGGTGGCAAATAATTACTTGTTATATATTGTATATGGTTCCTATATCTATCCTTTTAAAAGAATATACATTTTTTGAACAATATGCTTATGGCTTGGTAGCAATGGGGATATTAGAATTTTTAGGATACTGGTTACAAACATCGTATGCATACCCAAATAACATTTTGGACAGTATTTTTAATCCGCAAAATTTTAGTTTAGGAATGGCTTTATTTTTTGCTTTGTATTTTCCTGCAGGAAATTGGCTTGTAAAAAAAATACATTCTTTAGTTTTTAACAAAAATAAATAATGGTATTATCTAAGTACATGACAAATCAACTCATTCCTGTATTTTATAAGTTTTTATCATGTACTTAGTGTTGGCAACATTATTATTTACTTAGGAACCAGAATAAATTGTTTTTTTCCTTGTTTTTTGATTTTATATCGATTTTCTATATCTCCAGAACCCTTTACATCTAATGTGTCTGAAATATAATCTATCCAATCCTCTCTGTCTACAATTGCATTATCCAGTATTGCACCTGTTAAATTTGTATTTTCTAGTTTAGTCCCCCATAATATTGCACCAGTTAGATCTGCACCGGTTAGATCTGCTCCAAATAAATTAGCATTAGTAAAGTCTACACTTAACAATTCTGCTTTTTGCAGGTTAGCATTCTGCAAACGTGCTCTTTTTAAATTAGAGTCCGACAAGTTTATTTTACTCATTTGTACTTCTTTTAAATCGCTTCTTTCTAAATTAGTTTCTGGCATTTGAGCTTCTGTAAAATCAGAATAATCCAAACGCGCATATTTTAGATTAGCACCTCTTCCTAAATTCACTTTTCTAAAATTAGTATACTGAAATTCTGCAGAGTTTAAAATGTCTTGTGACGATTCTAACCCTAAATCACTTTTAAGTAATGTAAACAACAACTGTCCTCGTTCCGGACTTATAGGGTTTTCAATCAACTCCCCATTATCTATATATCGATATGGTTTCATTGCCATACAAAGACCTACTATTCTGGCTTCTAATGTTCTGCTTATATTACGGCTGCCAGAACCTTTATATTTTAATTCTTCGTTTAAATCTGCCAAAACATCTCCCATAACAAATACCAAAGATGATCTACGGTCTGCCTCTACCAAATTATTTTGACTGGTGATTAATTTGTTTTGATTCATCAACAATTTAGTCTGAAAAATCAATACTAACGAAGGTATGACTGCAAAGAGAAATGCAAACAACCCAATTCTTGTAAATCTCCAAATCACACTCGACGATACATCAGAAACGGTATCTACAGAAACCGTTTTATATTCTTTATATTCTGTAATAGCCGAATTAATACTTTTTTTAAGTCGGTTTCCAAAAACAGGTCCTGTAGATTTTTTTAGAAGCCACCATCTAAATTTCCTTTTTTTTTGATCTCCTTTATGGATTTTATCTAACTTGTCTTGAAGCAGCTTATTCTCTGCCTTCAATCTTTCAATATATTCTTGCTCGTTCACGGTATGTATAGATTTGGATATTTAACACGCAAAAGATATAAAAGTTATTGATACCATAAAAAAGAAACTCTCTACACGAACAAAAAAAATTTCTTTACCCTAAACCCCAGTAAATTTTTCTAAAAAATAAAATACTTTTTTAAAATCTAAACCATCTAAAAACCCTTTAAATAAGGTAAATTCAAAAAATCAATTAAACAACTAATAAAACAACATCTTAATGATTTTCTGCACCCCTTCGACAGATCCATGTATAATCAAAGGTTAAGATAATTTACAATATCATCTGCAATATCCTCTACAATAGAAAACTCTTGCTTTTCATCCACAAGGTAGATCGTTTTAATCAATACATGTACATAAGCCGACACATACTCTTTTTTCTTCGCCTCGCTTACATAGTCTTTTCCTTCCACTACTATAAATGCAATCAAATTACGAATGATCCATCTTATTTCAGCAATATCTATATCCTTTTTCATTACATATCTTTTTAAATAACTGCTTCTTTTTGAATACGTAATGAAATTACCATTCTAGTTTTCAAAAGATTAAAAATTATTCAACAAAGAAATAAATCTTCGATTAAACGCGTATTTATTCGATTTAAAGAGTGTTCTAAAAAGTTATAATAGTCTAACAAAATTTTCTTTCTATTCAAAAAAAACAAATCAACCCAATTATTTACTTAATTTTGAAGTTCATTCCTTGCATAGATAAAGATGAAAAAATTACGCCCTATTATGTTTGTGGGTACAGGATCTGATGTTGGCAAAAGCATTATTGTAACAGGCATTTGCAGGCTGCTCAAGCAAAAAGGGTACTCCCCTGCTCCTTTTAAAGCACAAAACATGTCTCTTAATAGTTTTGTTACTCCAGACGGTCTGGAAATAGGAAGAGCACAAGCAGTACAAGCCGAAGCTTGCAAAATTGACTCCTCTACAGATATGAACCCTATTTTATTAAAACCATCTGGAGAGAATAAATCCCAGATTGTTTTACATGGCAAACCTATAGGCGATCAAACTATTAAAGAATATTTTTTAGGTAACCATAAAACCCCGCTTTTTGAAGAAGCAAAAGCTGCATTTACAAGACTTCAGCAAAAACACAACCCCATTGTATTAGAAGGAGCAGGAAGCATTAGTGAACTAAACCTTAAACACAGGGATATCGTAAATATGCGAATGGCAAAAGCAGCAGATGCAAACGTATATCTTATTGCAGATATCGACAAAGGAGGTGTATTTGCAAGTGTATATGGATCGATTGCTCTTTTAGAACCTTGGGAAAAAGAAATGATAAAAGGTATTATTATTAATAAATTCAGAGGGGATATTTCTTTATTTGAAGAAGGAAAAAGTATACTAAAAAAACTAACAGGAATCCCTGTTTTAGGAATTATACCGTATGCAAAAGATATCTATATTGAAGAAGAAGACTCTGTAGCTTTGCAAAAAAAACAGCAAACTATAGCGATTGGACAAATTAATATCGTGGTGGTATTACTACCCTATATGTCTAATTATACCGATTTTAATGTTCTGGAAAAAGATCCAAGAACCCATCTTTTTTACTCTAACGATCCAAAAAATATAGCCAAAGCAGATATTATTATTATCCCGGGAAGCAAAAGCACTATACAAGATCTCATTTTTTTAAGAGATAAAGGAATTGCAAAAGTAATATTAGAGGCTCATGAATTACAAAAACCTATTATCGGTATTTGCGGCGGGTACCAAATGCTGGGAAAAACAATTGAAGATCCTTTGGGAATAGAAAGTGATGTTAAAGCATTTCCGGGATTGAGTATTTTTCCTATACACACCAAATTAACCTCAGAAAAAACCACTACACAATGTAGTTTTACCTATAAAAACACCTCTAAAAACCTTGTGGGGTATGAAATACACATGGGGCAAACTATAGTTGAGGACTGTAACCCGCTAAACTATATTGGTGATAAGCCCGAAGGATCTGTACAAGGTAACTGCTGGGGCACCTATATTCATGGCATTTTAGATCATAATGAGGTGATTGAAGATCTTTTGCAACAGTTTACCAATACAAAAACATCTTTTGATTATACGGCATATAAAGAAGAAAATTATGATAAACTTGCCAGATTATTAGAAGAAAACATGGATATCGATTGTATCATCTCTGAAATGCAGCCTGTATTATGATATACGGACATGGAGATGACGGGTATCGCTATAACATACCTTTTAAAGCAAACTTTAGCTCTAATATTTGGCATGAAGGAACTTCAAAAAAAATACTATCGCATTTAGAGCAACAATTACCGCTTATTTCAAATTATCCTACTCCAAATGCAGATGTTTTAACGCAAAAGGTAGCAGAATTTCATCGGTTAAACTCCTCTCAGGTACTAATCACTAATGGTGCTACAGAGGCTTTTTACAACATTACCTCTGTATTTTGGGGTAAAAAAGCAGCAATAGGTATTCCTACTTTTTCTGAGTATGAGGATGCTTGTAATAAAAGTGTTTTAAAAATTCGTTATTATGATCGCTCTGAGGTAGTAAATATTTCTTTTACTGAAGATTTAGTGTTTTTATGTAACCCAAATAACCCTAATGGTCTTAGTAATTCGGTATCAGAAATAGAGAAATTAGTAAAAGGTTTTCCTAACACAATGTTTGTGGTGGACGAGGCTTATATTGATTTTACTTTTAAAATAGAATCCTGTGTTTCACTTTTAGAAAGATATACAAATCTTATTATTGTAAAATCACTAACTAAATTATTTTCTATACCGGGATTAAGGTTAGGGTATATTTTATGCAGTCCACAAATTGGAAAAAAACTTCAGCAATCCAAAATGCCCTGGAGTGTTAATACTTTGGCAATCGAGGCAGGAAAATTTATTTTCGAAAACTATAAAGATTTGTTGCCCGATATGACAATACTCCTTGGCTATTGCAAAAAATTACAACAACAGGTAAATGCAATAAAAGGGCTAACCGTTATCCCATCTCAAACCAATTACTTTTTGGTGCAATTAGAAAAACCTGATGCCTCCTCTCTTAAAGATTATTTAGCACATACGCATCATCTTTTGATTAGAGACGCTTCTAATTTTAGAGGATTAGACCAACATTATATTCGGATTGCAAGTCAAAGCCCCGAAAAAAACGAACTATTAGTTAATGCATTGCAACAATGGAGTATACTACCGTAATTATTCCTTTACTTACAGGATACATTCTTGATTTACTACTGGGCGATCCCAGATGGTTACCACATCCTATACGGTTATTTGGCAACGCAATACAATATGGAGAAGATCAATTAAACACTTCCCCATTTGCTTTTCAGAAAGGCAGGCTACTCACTATACTATTGCTAACTATCACTATATTATTTTTTTATTTAACACATCTCATAATTGCCCCATATCCTATACTTCACAATATATACACTTTAATATTCGTCTTTTATGCATTAGCCAACAAAAGTTTAATAGATGAGGGGAAAGCTGTTTTTAAAGCTTTGCAACAAAGTTTGGAACAAGGCAGAAAACGATTATCGTGGATCGTTGGCAGGGAAACCGATCGATTAAACCCCCAACAAATAAAAACGGCTGTATTTGAAACATTATCCGAAAATCTTAGCGATGGGGTAATTGCTCCTCTGTTTTATTATGCCTTATTTGGTGTAACAGGAGCCATGAGTTATAAGATGATTAACACTTTGGACTCTATGATAGGTTATAAAAACCAGAGATATATAGATTTTGGCAGGTTTGCTGCCAAACTCGATGATGTAGCTAACTATATCCCGGCAAGAATCACAGCTTTTTTAATGCTATTGGTTACATTCAAATTGCACAAAATTCCTTTTGTAATACAATACGGCAAGCAACACTCCAGCCCTAATGCAGGATATCCTGAAGCTGCCCTGGCTGCAATTTTGGATTGCAAATTTGGGGGACCTAATTATTATCATGGCAAACTAGTTAATAAGCCTTTTATAGGAAACAATGATCGGATTTTAAAAGACGAGGAAATAAAAACAGTAGCAAGGATCAATCAAAAAGTAACATTTATATTTGTGCTCTTAATCTGTAGTGTCTACTATTTTCTTTATCCAAACACATAAGGAGACAATAATTTTTCGATTTATTAGAAAAAGATCTGAAATATAATAGTGAAACGGTCTTAATTCTAACATCTAAAAAAATATGTACAAAAGATATATTATTACCGGAGCCCCCGGGACAGGAAAAACAAGTCTGATCCATACATTACAAGAAAATGGGTATTCTTGTTTTGAAGAAATTTCCAGAAAAACAATAATCCATCAACAAAAGACAAAAAGCAATAAAACCCCTTGGGAAGATCTTCGTGGATTTGCTGATTTAATATACCAACAAACCATCAAAGAATTAGAATCCATTATTTTAGAAAATGCTTTTGTAGATCGCGGATTACCCGATATTATTGCTTACCTAAAAACAAAATCACATTCTATCCCGGAGCATATATTAAAATTTCCTTTTAAAACATACTACTCTCCTACTGTATTTTTACTCCCCCTTTGGAAAGAAATATATGTAAATGACCCACAACGCCCACAATCCTATACAGAAGCAGAACATATACATTATTATCTTACAGAAGTATACCTAAGTCTTGGCTTTACTATTAAAATTGTACCCAAAACAACTTTAACAAAACGTGTGGATTTTATACGATCTATTATTTAATCAAAAAAAGTATCTTCGCTAATGATTTATGGTTCTTTTGGAAACAAAAGATGAAAAGGGAATTTGGTGAAAATCCAAAGCTGTTCCCGCAACTGTAATACACATTCAAAAATTATGATCTGTATACCACTGTAGCAAGGCTATGGGAAGGTGGTCATGATTGTGTAAAGTCAGGAGACCTGCCATAAATCAAAACACAGTATTAACTCTCGGGTAAAGAGTTAGATATAACTATGAGTCTTATTTATCATACAAAGGCTCTTTTTATCTCTATAACTTTTCCCACATAACTTAAATTTTTTATTATGAAAAGAATTATGTTTTGTGGTGTATTGGTTTTGATTAGTCTATCTGTCTTTTCACAATCCAACACTATTTTAAAAGGAATTATTAAAGATGCCGCCACTGGTATTGATATTCCAGATGTATCTGTTTTAGTCGTAGAACAAAATAAAGAAGCCCTGTCAGATCCAAATGGAAAATACTCTCTTTCTATACCAAAAGGTACATTTACCATAAAATTTTCTGCACCGGGATACACTACTGTTTCCAGAAAAATTATCTTAAAAGAAAAAGAACAAATTCTTAATATAGGATTACCTCTCTCTGAAACAGAATTATCTGAAATAATTATCCAGACGGATAAAAAAAAGGAAATAGGAGTCCACAATGTATCCAAATTATCCTTACAATTAAGCCCTGTAAACAGTTCCCAGGATTTACTAAAAACAGTTCCTGGTCTTTTTATTGCACAGCATGCGGGAGGAGGTAAGGCCGAACAAATATTTTTACGGGGGTTTGATAACGATCACGGTACTGATTTTGCTGTGTTGGTTGATGATATCCCAATCAATTTAAGCTCACATGCACACGGACAGGGATATGCCGATATGCATTTCTTAATTCCTGAAACTGTTGGAGATGCTAATTATTATAAAGGACCTCATGAAGTATCTTTGGGTAATTTTGCCGTATCTGGAGCCGCTTTATATACCACCAAGAGCAGACTAAACAAAAATATGCTGAAATTAGAATATGGTCAATATAATTTTGTAAGAGCATTAGGTATGGTAACACTTTTGGATAAAAAGAACTTTTTATCCAAAAACTATGAGAATGCATATATCGCGATAGAAGGAACCTACAACAAAAGTTTTTTTGACAGTCCGCAAAATTTAAGACGATTAAATACTTTTTCTAAATATATCATAGACATAGATGATCGTAATACTTTAACTACATCCATATCTACCTTTTACAGCAACTGGAATGCCTCTGGGCAAATACCACTAAGAGCAGTACAATCCGGATTAATAAACAGATTTGGTGCCCTGGATGATAGTGAAGGCGGAGATACAGAACGTATTCATGTCAATACCCAGTTACAATCTGAACTATCAGAAAAAATTAGTTTTAAAAACCAGTTTTACTATGTATCTAATCAATATAATCTGTTTTCTAATTTTTCTTTTTATCTCAATGATCCAATAAACGGGGATATGATACATCAGTCAGAAAACAGGGATATATTTTCTTATAACGGAAAACTATACTTAAATACCAGATTGGGAGCAATAAACAGTAAAACAGAGATTGGGGTTGGTGTACAACATAACAACAATAAAATTGCATTGAACAAAAATATCAAAAGAGAGCTGTTAGAAACAGTTAATACCTTTAAAATCAAAGAAACCAATTATAGTTTATATCTAAGAGAACAATTAAAGCTAACCGATAAGTTCTCTATCTTAGCTGGGCTTAGAGGAGATTATTTTACTTTTGATCTCGAAGAGCTTGTTCCAGAACCGGGTAAAGATGATAACGACGCATTTCGATTTAGTCCTAAACTCAGTTTATTCTATAACCTTACTCAAAAAATCCAATTATATGCCAAAGCAAGTTCTGGTTATCATTCTAATTATAGTCAGGCTGCTGTAAATCAAAAATCCATTCATCCTTTACCAAAGGCTATTGGATATGATCTGGGCACAGAATTTAAAATAGGCAAAACACTGATTGCCAATCTTACTGCCTGGTATCTAAAAAGTGATGCCGAGTATGTTTTTGTGACGGATGGTTTTGAATTCGAAAATAAAGGTCGTTCTGAACGTGTTGGCGGAGAAGCTTCTTTTCGATATCAACCATTACCATTTTTTTGGTTAGATACTGATCTTAACTATAGTTATGGAACTTTGTTGGATGAGCCCAAAGAAGCTAATAAAATCCCATCTGCTCCACGATTTACCTCAACCGGCGGAGCTACCTTAAAATTTAAAAACGAGATCAAAGGGTCTCTACGATACAGGTATATGGCAGAACGCCCTTTAACGGAAGATGAATCTGTAAAAGCTAATAATTACTTTTTGATGGATGCTGTAGTTAATTATACCAAACCTGATTATGAAATCGGAGTAGCTGTAGAAAACATATTAGATCAAAAATGGACAGAAGCTGTATTTTATGATACCTCGCGGCTTCAGAATGAAACAGCACCAACAGATGATTTTCATTTTACTCCCGGAACACCATTCTTAGCCAAATTAAGCATAACTTATTTCTTTTAATTATGGGAAAAAACATAAGTAAAGTAAACACTACCTTTCAATTTTGTGATGGGGGATCCTGTCAAAAAGAAAAAGGTGAAATTGCCATACGCGAAGCCAGAGCTTATCTTCGTAACAAAGGACTTTGGGATGCTACGCATACGATAAAAACAAGATGTAACGGCAGGTGTGAAGATGCCCCAACCTGGATTGTACAACCTGGTAATTTTTGGTACAAAAACCTTACCCCGGATAAAGCGGTATCTATACTAAAATCTCATTTAGAAGAGGATCAACCTGTCGAAAAATACTTATTATATAAAGAAGGATGGTCTGCATTAACCAGCACTAATGAAAAAACTATAGCCCCAATTGCTTTTACCCCTAAAACAGATCCGGATTTAGGAGAAGCTCTGGTAGCCAGATCATTTGCCTCTGATCAGCATCTCTATCCTTTATTTCAATACTTGTTTCAAGAACCTAAACCTATTGCAGTACAACAACATGATAACAGTATTATCGAGATAATATCTCCGCACCATGTAGATTATACAGATTTTTACGAAGTTGTAATTACAGGTAAAGAAGTGCATTTAAAATTAGCAATTGCAGGGCTTCCTAAAGATATTTCAGAAGAAATAGCAGATCGAAAAGTAAGTGTCGCAGAGGTAATCTGGCTTAAAAAAACTACTATCTTTACCAAAGCAATCCGCCTAAAAAATAAAAAAGGAAAGCATCTGGTAACACTTTGGATTAGGGAAAAGGATATCACTACCTGGAAGCATATTCTTACTATTTATCTTGCTATGTCACCAAACGATATTAGAATAAACCATGAAGTCTAAAAAAATAAGCGTATTAGGTTGCGGATGGCTAGGATTGCCATTCGCTATAAATCGTATTGCAAAAGGAGATACGATAAAAGGCTCTACAACCACACCTGATAAATTAGAGGTTTTAAATAAAGAAGGCATCAAACCCTATCTTATTGCTCTGGGAGAATCTAAACCAGAAAATTATGCCAACTTTTTAAAGGAAAGTGAAGTTATACTCATTAATTTTCCTCCTAAACGAATTCCTGATATCATAAACATATACCAAGAACAAATACAACATATACTTCCGTTTATTTCTGAAGACCAAAAAGTAATCTTTATTAGTTCTACATCGGTCTATCAAAATACTAATAAGGAAGTTTTAGAAACATTGACCATACAACCAGAAAAAGAATCTGGAAAAGCGGTTGCTGCTGTAGAAAACCTATTACAAAACCATTTAGGAGATCGGGTGACTATTATTCGCCTATCTGGTCTTATTGGGGACGATCGTTTACCCGGTCGGTTTCTTGCTAACAAAAAAGATGTGCAAAATGGAGATGCGCCTATTAATGTAATCCATAGGGATGACTGCATAGGCTTAATAAATGCAGTTATAGAAAAGGATATTTGGGGAGAAATCATAAATGGTTGTGCAGATAAACATCCTGTTAGAAAAGAATACTATACCCTTGCGGCTAAAAACATAGGGCTTACTCCCCCAAATTTTATACAACAAGAAGAAACCTCCTTTAAAATTATATCCAACACCAAGAGCAAGACACTTTTGGGGTATACATATATTCATCCGGATCCATTAAAACTAATTTCATAATGCATGCTGTAACCATTGTAGGGGCTGGTCCGGGAGATCCGGATTTATTAACGATAAAAGCGTTTCGATTAATTGAAGAAGCCGATGTGATTTTGCACGACAACCTTGTTTCTGATCCTATATTGGCAATAAATACAATTGCCGAAAAAATATATGTCGGTCGTAAATTCGGGGATGCTTCTGATCAAATAGAACGGCAACAAAAAATCAATGAATTGTTGTATCTGTATTATCTAAAAGGCAAGAAAGTTGTACGCCTAAAATCGGGAGATCCATACGTATATGGCAGAGCAGCCGAAGAAGCACGATATTTAACCGAAAAAAATGTTCCCTTTGAGGTGGTTCCTGGTATTTCTGCTGCACTTGCTGCAGCTAATATTTTTAATATCCCCATTACCGAAAGAAACAAATCTAATGCAATGCTTATATGCACAGCACATACAGCAGATTACTCTTTTGAACAACTTACAGGTATTGCATATATGCTAAAGGCAGGAAATACCATTTCAATATACATGGGTCTTAAAAGCCTCAACAGGATTATCCCAAAACTTATAGAAGTATGCAAGGATGATAGTATACCTGTAAATGCGGCTTCTAACGTATCCAGATCTAACCAAGAAATTATGACCGGCACCTTAGGAAACATTGAAGAAAAAATTAAAAACAGTACTTTACAGATGCCTGTGGTTTTAATTATAGGGGCCGACCCGATATGCTGAACCTATTTTTTTGTTAGTCTGAGCTCGTCGAAAACCAGTAAAGTTTTCATTTTCAATTACACTTCGACAAGCTCAGTGTGACATCAGAGCTATATTTTTGCTCATAAAACAATATTGACAATATTAGATTAAAAAAAGAAAAGTAATGAAAGAAGGAATTTTACTTTGTGGGCATGGTAGTCGCAGAGAAGCTGCTGTAACTTCTTTTAAAAAGCTGGTAACAATACTTCAGGAACGTTATCAAACAGATTATGAAGTAGATTATGGCTTTTTAGAATTTAACCATCCCACTTATGAAGCTGCCGTAGAGCGAATGTACCTCAACGGGATTCGAAAAATATATGCACTACCTGTAATCTTATTTGCCGGGTCACATGCAAAAAACGATATTCCGTATGAATTAAATACCATCCAAAGCTATCATGAAGATCTGACTATTGCCATGGGGAAACATATCGGGGTTAACTCTTTTTTATTAGATCTTGCCGTAAAACGAATTGAAGAAACAGAATCTACCTTATCCAAACTAGACCGAAAAGAAACTTGTTTGGTAGTTGTTGGCAGAGGCACTACCGATCCCGATGCCAATAGCGATGTTTGTAAATTAACCAGTATGCTTTGGGAGGGAATGGGATTTGGATTTGCAACCACAGCGTATAGTGGCACTGCATACCCTAAAGTAGATGAATCTTTACAAATGGTCGAAAAATTGGGGTTTAAAAGAACTATTGTTATTCCTTTTTTCTTTTTTACGGGGATATTATTAGAGCGTATTTATAGCCATGTAACCGATATGAATTCTGCATCGGATCAGGAATATATATATACAGCACCTTTTGGCACCGACGAATTATTATTAAAAGCTTTTGATGAACGCTTGGAGGAAGCTAAATCAGGTACTGCCTATATGAATTGCCAACTATGCAAATATCGTAAACAAGTAGTAGGCTTTGAGCAAGATTATGGAAAAGAACAAATAGGACATCACCTTAACGTAAAAGGTATTTTATTTGAAGAAGACGAAAAACCGGGGGAAACTAAAAACTCATTGGGTAGTAAGATTAAAAAAGCTCTTGGGATTTAAACTCTATCTTAAAAATACAGTAACCTTTACTAAAGCAATGTGTAATGAACAGTTGTATATTCTGTAAAATTGTAAAAGGAGAAGCCAAATCCTGGAAAGTTTATGAAACTGAAGATGTTTATGCTTTTTTAGATATTCACCCGGCAAGCAAATATCATACATTAGTTATCCCCAAAAAGCATTATACCAATATTTTTGATATTCCTGAAAAAGAATTAAAAGCGATAATATCTGTAGTAAAAAAAGTATCTAAGTTATATGAAGAAAAACTAGGAATACATAACATACAAATTATTAGTAACTCTGGTGCAGAAGCACAGCAAGAGGTGTTTCATTTACATTTTCATATTGTACCCAGAAAAAGTGGGGATGGTCAAAATATTCGTTGGATAACACACCCTGAGTGGATAAATGATTTTGATAATATGATTGAAAAGATAAAATAAAACCGAAAAGTAGTTCATAAAATAGTTTACTCAAAATTTTCACTTTTATAAGCTTACTATTCTATTAAAGTTACAATAGATATATAGCTTTTTTCTTAAGCACATTAAGAAAGTAGAACACCTCTTAACAAAAAGTCATGAACTATACTTCATAATGTGCCAATCATAACCTAATCCAACATGGTTTTAATATAAAATCCTTTTACTTGTATAAGATCAATAACATCTTTCTCAGATAAATTCGTCGTAGCTTCAATTCTAAGTACATTATCAACATCTTCAAGGTCAACAGACCAATTAATAATTTCTGAATGATTGTTAAATACAGATCTTAAGGACCTGACTTTTTTCTTTGATTTAATATCTGTTCGAAAAATTAGTAATTCCATAATAAAATTTAATATTATTCTGAATCTATTGTACCTTCTTGTTCTTTATTGGTTTGTCGTTCGATATATTGTTGATAATATTTATTTCCTTCCTCTTCCCAAAATTTATCATAGTGTTTCCATTTTGAAAAATCGGTTTTAGTACCTGTTTTACAGGTATCATTCGAGTTTTTTGATGGTTTTTTACTACTATCTCCGATACCACAACCTCCAATAAGTATTTTTAGCAAAATAAATAAACCAACGGCTTGCCAATAGGTAAGTGGGGGTAATCCAAAAATCTCTGGCATTAGCCAGTTCCATAGCCACATAATTATGAAACCAAATAAGATAACTAATCCGGTAATAAATATTCCCCCAAAAATGATTATTCCTACAATCTCTATTGGTGATTTTTTCCTGAATTTATGTGTAAAAAAATTTGTCATGATATATTTTTATTTGTATTAATTTCTACTTCTATTTTTTTATATAATATTCCAATTGCCCTATGCCTTCTGGACATTAAAGTCCCTATAGAAATCCCTGTTTTAGTTGATATTTCCTTATAGGTATACCCTTCAAAATCTACAGCTACAATGATATCTTTATACGGTGTTTTTAGCTGTTCTATGCACTTTTTTAATACTACTATCATTTGGTCTGATGTATAACTGTCTGTAGATTGATGTAGCACCTCTGCTAATTCTAACAAATCATTATCTAAATCGATAGAATTTGTTTTTTTGGTGGTTCGCATCACATCTATAATTTTATTTTTTATGGATCTGTACACAAAACCTGCTACATTATTTATTGGGGCATATCTATCTGCCCCTGAAAATAATTTTAAAGCAACATCCTGAATTATATCTTCTGCATCGCGATTAGTTGTGTCACTTATTTTAGTTTTCACATATACCTTGAGAGACTCATATTCTCTTCCAAAAAAATCGGTTAGCTTTTTATTATTCTCTGATTCCAAATTCATTAAAACCTTTTATGAACGGTCTACAATTAGAAAGACGATACTTTTTGAATGTATTGCATTTTTTAGATTTTTTTTTCAAAAAATAACAAAAGTTAGTAGTAATTAAGTTCTTTTATCCCGTATAGTATGAAATATCTATATATAAGAAAAAGGAGTTCAAAGTTAAAATGGTATTATTTAATCAATAACCTCTGAGCAAACTCACGAGGGATGTTTGTAGTAAACAGAAAAACGCCACGGGTTTTCCGGGGCGTTTCTATATACAATTAGAGTCTTACTGTAAAACCCGGGGCGTTTCTATATACAATTAGAGTCTTACTGTAAAACCCGGGGCGTTTTACTGTTTGGTATGCTTATTCTAATACAACCACAAAAAGAGGTGTAGTTTACTTCTTTTTCTTTACGGAAGAATGCTCATTTATCCATTTTAGTATTGTTTTCTTGTTGAAAATACAAAACATCAAATACGTTACAAACATAATAATCCATATTAGTAACATTCGTATTCCTGAAACATCTGAAAACAGGAGTATCATTTGTGAAATAAAACCTGTGATCCACGATATTAAAATAGCTCCGGTTAATATTCCAAAAGCAGTTTCAAAATATGCACTAATGCCTAATTTTTTAAATATATACATTGGAATCATCAAAAGGAAAATAGTAAAAAAAACTCCAAATGCTGCCCACATAACCATAAATATAGGTTCTTCATCTATTACTTTTAACAGATCTATGAAGCTAAAATTCAATTCCATTGTAGTTTTTTTCTTCGTTTGTAATTTGCAATAATTGCTTTTCTTTGTACCCCATTAATCCCGATAAGATCAAGGCAGGAAACTCTGCAATACCTATATTGTACATAGTAATGCTCTCATTATAAAACTCTCGCCTATCTGCAATTGCATCTTCAACTCCCGAAACTCTTTGTTGTAAAAGCATAAAATTATTATTTGCTTTCAAATCCGGATAGTTCTCTGATACTGCAAAAATAGATTTCACTATTTTATCCATTTCATTAGATAACATAATTTTATCCTCATCCTTTGTAGAATTTAAAAAATCTGTTCTCAATCTTGTAAGTTTGGTAAGCGTAGCTTCTTCATATTTCATGCTTTCTTTTACTACCTTTATAAGATTAGGTATTTCGTCTGCTCTTTGTTTCAGTAAAATATCTATATTAAAAAACGACTTTGTTACATTGTTTTTTAGCATTATTAGCTTATTGTAAGCAGAAACGATAATACTAATAATCCCTAATGCTAATAAAGCTAAGATAGAGTAAGAGATAAGTGGATTCATAAATTATTATTTTAACTATTAAAAATTATCTTGATTTGGTCTGGTATTGTCTTCCGGAGCAACTTCATTTTCTGTAGCTTGTCCTGCTTCTATTGCATCTGCTTCCTTTACATCTTCATTTATAGGATCTTGCTCTATAACAGTATTTACATTTATACTGGTAATAAATTTTGGTGTCTCTATTATAAGTGTATCGTTTTCTATTCGTATTGGAGAAATTAGGATAAGCGATGCTATAAAAGCAAAAACGCAAGTAAAGAGTATAAATGAATTAAGTAAGGGTTTATAGGTATTATAATACTTCACTTTATCTACAGGTGCAATTGCAAACACTTTTTTGATATCCTCGTATTCAAAAACAGGTTGATTATTGTCTTTTAAACTTGCTTTACCTATCAACAACATTTTATCATTAGGTTGCAAAATAAATTGTGTGTATCTTTTTCCTGAACTCCTGTACTGCTCATCCTCGGGAACGTATACAAATTCCATTTTATCGGGATTCACTTCAATTTTACCTGTTTCGTCTACCATATAAAAAGGATTACAGGTTATTTCATCAAAGATGGTAGAAAAACTATCCCGGCCATCCTTATCGCTACTTATTTTTTCTATTCTATACCTAAATCCAATACACTCTTTATTTTTTATAGGCGAAACTACTGGTTTTATCATCTCGAGAGTACCTTCTATTTCTGCTAAGCCCATTGCAACCGAACGAATAGTAGCTGTTGGTAAAACTTTTTGGTATTTTAAAAATCTACTTTTATTACCAGGGAAAAAAGAGGATAGTACAGGGATTATTAAAAACAATAACAAAAAGGCATGAGGACCTACAAGAAAAAAACTTACAAGAAACAGTATCCCAAATAAAATACCTACTATTTTTTTCCATAATGGAGTCTCTTTTACATTGTATTTCCTTTTTATTTTGGCTATTTCTTTTTTCTCTTTATTTACAGATCTAATCCCTGAGTAAATAGCTCCAATAATCCCTAATAAAAAAACAGATATAAAATGGAAAAAGAATAACGGGAGAACTAATCTTTTATCTATTACTGAGGCTATCAACAATGATAAAGGATTTAATACAAAGAACAACCAAGGTTTAAACTTTAGATTAAATAATCCGCCTAATATTACTGTATGAAAAATAGCAATTCCACAACTAAAGAACATAAAAAAGAGAACCTGAGGTGTATCTGCTTCATTTTTTAGTAAAAAATCGATAATATCATTCATTTTTCTGACTTGGGTTTAATGATATATAATCCGTTTGCACCACTTTCTATTCCTCCTGTTTGCGGGTTATAGTAATTTGGGCCACCTTCATAATAAAAGAAAGCTACTTTAGACTTATGTCTTTCGTGTTCTGGTAATTCATAAAGAAAAATACCTTTATCTATATTTGATTCGCTATAATATTTTATAGCATTTTCTTTAAAAAACAAGTTTTCTTTGTTATAGGTTAGATTAAAAAATGCTGTTACTTCAAACGAAGGGGTTACCCAATCCGGAAAATCCCAATACCCTCCTGTATGATGATATTTTTCTTTTTTATAAGACAATACTTTTAAGGTATTTTCAGAATTATAATGAAAGTTTTTTTCTTTTAAAATCTGTGTATAATATGTATCAAAGTATTCGTCGGTATTGCGAGTCATTCCCGGGCTTTCTGAGGTATATCGTTTATGTTTATCGTCTTTTAACACTATTAACTTTTTATTTGCAAGCTTTGCCGGAAAGTTCTCAAAATCTATCTGCCCAATGGTATCCTTTGCCTCTAAATTGTTAGACAAATGGGTAAATCTATATTCTCCCTTTTGAGAAAAAATTAATTTCCATTGGGTATTTATTTTAAAGTACATGGGATAGCATTGGCATTCCGGATCTGCATTTTGATCTGTTTCATAAACTACCAGTTCTGCTTCCTTATAACTTTTCTCAAACTCTGTTTTAAAATCTTCGTCCTTAACTTCATTATTCCTGTTTATTATTTCAGAAAAAGTATGGTACCTCATTTCGTTTCCAGAAAAATCGTATACTCCGTTCTTCACAAATACATACGGGATAAAATTAGCAAAACTTGCTGTAGAACTATATTCCTCTTGATCTAAAGAGTTTGTTATAAGAACGTTTCCTTCTCTATCTATTTTTGTTAACCCTTTACCGTTTCGTAAATAAAACTCACTTTTAATACTATCAAACAGTATAGGAAAAGTACTTGATATTGGAGCAATCACATAACTATCAGAGGCTACAGCATCTTTTAATGATGTAAATCCTTTATATGCTTTAGGTCTGAATATATCGGCATTTGTAATGTTAATAATACTACATCTATCTAAAAAGAGGAAACAAAACAGTACAAAAACAGATATAATTATAATCATTTTTTTCATAAACAATACTAAATCTAGTCAACTACCTATTTTTATTAATCAATAATTCCAAAGCTAACTTACAAGGTATATTTATATATAATTTATTTTCAAAGCACCATAAGGAATTAACCATTCCATAAGAAGACATCTCAATTTTATAAATCCATATCATAAGTAAAGGTTCTATATCGTATTAACTCTAATGGCATGTCGCTTTTGGGTTTTGTATAATAGAAATTATGATAATAGGTTATAAATCGGGGAACACTCCCTTTTTTCCATTTACCAGAAAGCGGGGTAAAATTAATAACAGAAGTATCTTTTTTGCTCCAAACATCATATTTTCTTGCGAGAGAAACGAGCTTACCTTCATCAAAAAAAACGAGTTTACAACTATCTTTAGGCATCCATTTTAATTCGTTATTATATAATCTTTCTCTTTCTTTATATACCCATTCTTTTTTCATTCCTCGCAATTGCGATATTTCATATTCTGCTAATTGTATTTTATGTACAAATGATTTTGCATTTGCATTTTTAACATCTGATATCAATGTTTCATACGCTTTATAAACACTATCTAATAATATGTTTTTATCTAGCAATCGTAAATCTATAGCGTTTTCCCAACTATTAAATTCGTATTCTGGATTTGCCTCAAAGGTTATTTCTTTGCTATAATATCCTTTTTCAAAATCTTCTTTTTTTAAATCTGAATATAAAATTTCAAAATTCTCTATTTCTTTTTCCTCATAAAACTCGTCTGTTATATTCGTTTTTTCTAGCTCGAATTTTAATACTGGATCGTCATTTTTAGGAGTATATCCTTTCATTAAAGTAACATTCAAATCCAATACTATTTTTAATTTCTGTGTTCCTTTTTTATGGATAGCCATATCAATAAAAGAACTATTAACACGAACCAAACTTTGTATAACAGGAAAATTGTTCACAAAAACCTCAACAGGGTAATTAGTTTGAAGGTTTACAGAATAATCTAATTTGGATTTGTTATAGATGATTTTTTCTACTAAACCTTTCTCCTCATTTATTTGCCCAGTACAAGAAACAGATAGTATCATGCATAAAATTATAGTAGAGAATCTTGAAATGATCCTTTTTTTAAACTGAAATCTAACTGGTGTAATTTTAATCATGTATCGTACTGTATTTGTTATACTAGTTCTTATTTTGGTGCATTGTTACCCTAAACCAAGGGGTGTTTTTTTAATTATCCTTGGTATTTATAATAAAACTTCTAAGAAAAGGTTTTCTATTAATTTTAGAATCCTAAATTATAATACTATTTCTTAACACAGATAGCCCTATTCTACTAACCCTTCTCCTTCCATATATACATCTTCTAATTGTTCTTTGATTTTATCGGATGGATTTGCCCACATTCCTCGTTGGATCGCTTCCAGCAATCGTTCGCTCATATCTTTTAATGCCCAGGGATTGTTCTGCTTTATAAATTCTTTATTTTCGGGAGTTAATAAATAACTTTCGGTAATTCCTTCATACATAAAATCATCTATAAGGTTGGTGGTCGCATCATAAGCAAATAGATAATCCAAGGTAGCTGCCATTTCAAAAGCGCCTTTATATCCATGGCGTTGTACTCCTGCAATCCATTTAGGGTTAATTACCCGAGAGCGATATACCTTTAAGAGTTCTTCTTTTAATGTTTTTACTTTAGGCGTTTCTGGTCTGGAATTATCTCCAAAATAAATTTCGGCATCGCTACCTTTTATGGTTTTTACTGCATTTGCTAATCCCCCATGAAATTGATAGTAATCATCACTATCCAAAATATCATGCTCCCTATTATCCTGATTTTGCATTACAATCTGCATGGCTTGCAGTCGATATTGAAAAGACTCATGAGCAGACACCCCTTTTTTAGAATTCCCGTAGGCATAGCCACTCCAGTTGATATATACTTTTGCCAGATCTTCTTGCGTTTGCCAGTTTTTTTCATCGATTACCGCTTGTAATCCCGCACCATAAGCTCCTGGTTTTGATCCAAAAACACGATATAAAGCACGTTGTGTTGCTTCTTCTTGTGACAATCCTTGTTCTTGCCATTGGCTTTGTTCTTCTAAAAACCGTTTTCGGATTGGGTTATCCTCCAAAGGCTCTTCCAGATTAGCCAAGCGGGTAACTACCGCAGTAAACAAATTAATAACATCAGGAAATGCATCTCTAAAAAAACCAGAGATTCGCAAAGTTACATCTACTCTGGGTCTTCCTAATTGTATCATTGGGATCACTTCAAAGTCTGTTACTCTTCGGTTTACATTTTTCCAAATTGGTCGTACCCCCATTAATGCAAATGCTTGTGCTATGTCATCTCCTCCTGTACGCATGGTCGAGGTTCCCCAAACAGAAATCCCTATGGTTTCGGGATACTCTCCGTTTTCCTGCAAATACCGATCGATGATCAGTTGGGCACTTTTCTCCCCTAACCGATATGCGGTTTCGGTAGGGATGGTACGTACATCTACAGAGTAAAAGTTTCGTCCTGTAGGCAATAGATCTAATCTACCTCTTGTTGGTGCTCCAGATGGCCCCGATGGAACATAATATCCATTAAGCCCATCTAAAAGACAAGTTATCTCGTCTGTAGTTCGTTCTACTTTTACTAAGGTACTTGCTTTTATTTGTTGTAATTGTATTGTAGTTCTTGGATAGAGTTCTGGTAGTGTTCCTTCTTGTAGATACAGGATAAGTACTCTTTTTACTATGTTTTCTAGTTGTGCAGTAACTTGCCCTGCAGTTTTGCAAAAAACGCCTTCGATAGTTACCTCCATCGGTTCTGTATAGGCTATTTCTAAAATATTTTGGGTGATTTCTAAATCTTTAGCTAATGCTTGTGTTATGCCTTCTTGGTGGTATCCCGGCACACGATGTAATGCAATTAACAAATCAATAAGCTGCTCGTCTACGGGGGCTTTTCCAAAAATATGCAGTCCATCTCTAATCTGTGCTTCTTTCAACTCACATAAATACCCATCTAGTTTCACTAATAACTCATCTACATCTTCGGTGGCTATCCCTAAATCGATATTCAGTTTTGTTTCTTTTACTACTGTTGCTATTTCTTTTTCTAATACTCTGGCTCGTTTTGGGTCTAGGGATGCTGCTTCATAATATTCGTCTACTAGGTGTTCTAATTTCATCAAACCACCGTAGGTTTCTGCACGAGTCATCGGCGGAATTAAATGATCGATGATCACTGCCTGATTGCGCCGTTTTGCTTGTGTACCTTCGCCCGGATCATTGATAATAAAAGGATAAAAATGGGGCAATGCGCCAAATATAGCTGCCGGAAAACAAGTTTCAGGATCCAAGGATACACTTTTTCCTGGTAGCCATTCCAGGTTCCCGTGTTTTCCTAAATGGATTACTGCATCTGCGTTATAGCTTTGTTGTACCCAAAAATAATATGCTAAATATTGATAGGTTGGTGGCAAATCGGGAGAATGGTAAATTGCCTGTGGGTCTTGATTGTATCCTCGTGACGGCTGAATACTCACAAATATATTTCCTAATAAAAATCCGGAAACGATAAACCCGGTATCTGTATAATAGGGATCTTCTTCTGGTTCTCCCCATTGTTCTTTTATTTTATTTTGTAATTCGTTTGACAATACCAAAAAACAGCTATCAAAATCCGAACGATCAAAAACCAGTACATGTGGTCTTGTTTTTGTAGTGGTAATATCATTAGTCGTTACCTGCGTTATCCAGTGCATCAGTTCTGTACCATTTTGAGGTAATTGCTCTCCTACGTCGTATCCTTCCGCTTTAAGCGCTTCTAATAAAACAATACAACTTTCTGGTGTATCGAGTCCTACTCCATTTGCCAAGCGGCTATCTTTATTTGGGTAATTTGGCAAGATAACGGCTACTTTTTTATCTACATTCTTTTTATACTGTAGTGCAGTCCATCGTTGTGCTAGTTCTGCCATAAACTCGCAGGCAGGGAGATATGCTTCATATTTTAAGATCGAACTATCCGTAAGGGTATCTTTGGTTATTTCTTTTTTAAAAGAAACTGCACGACCAATGATTCGCCCGTCAATTTCGGGTAAGGCAATATTCATTGCTATATCGGTAGGTGGTAATCCAAAAAGCCCGTCTTGCCACACCTCTTTATTCGAAGTAGAGAATATGGCTTGCAATACCGGTACTTTTAGTTTTTCAAAAATAAATGCAGAACCATCCGTTGGTTTTATTGTAAATCCTGTGGTATTCATAATGGTATGGATATTACGTTTCCCATTATATGTCATCAACATTTCTACCTGCTCTACTAACTCCGGGTCTCTTAAATTACTGGCAAATACTACAAAAGCATTCATACCTCTGCCGTGTAGCGCACTAGCTATCACATGCAACGGTTCCATATTATCCGACAGGTAATGGGTACGATATGCCAGTAATACCACCGTAGGTTTAGATGTATCTATTGCAGGTTCTAAAGCTTCCTGAGAGATCATTCCTGTTTTTTGGGTATACAAAAATACCTCTGCAACAGATTTAGGAGAAGAAATAGTATAGGTGGTGCCAAAAAAAGTATTTTGTATATAGTTAAGTAATGTTATGGCATTTTCTTTTCCACCTTCTTGTAAATATTGTCTGCATTGATGTACTATTTGCAAATCTGCCGAGGATAATTGCATCAATTCAAAATCGGGTTCATGCGCAGGTAAAAACAATACCGTATTAGCTGTTTGTTCCTGCAGCTCAACCAAAGATTCTACTAAATATTTATAGTAACTAACACCCCCAAGCATGCTACAAACAATTACTTTAGCTTTGCTTAGTACTTCTTCGACATAGGTATCGATAGTTAGTTCTTGTTTAAGATATACCAGATTGGTCATTCGTAAACTGGGCAATGTATCTCCTTCGGTTTGGCACAGCTCTTTATAGGCTTCATTTAAGGTATGGATTTCTGTATCTCCTGCGCTAAGAAATACAATATCACCTGGTTGTTGCTCTATATAGAAAATCCCATCATCATTGGGGTTCCATCCTCCGGGTATGGTTGCTATTAAATGCATAAGTCTGTTCGTTGTTCTAACGCTGCCCAATACAAATGTATGTAACTGGCGTATACGTTTTGGTATTGATATATTTTTGTAGCAACTTCTTTTTCTCTTGCGGAAAATACTCTTCCTACCGTTGGTATATTATCGTCGTTCGAGATTTTGGAATAATGAAATTCATGTCCCCAAAGCGTCTGGTCTTTACAAACTATTTTACGATATCCTAAAGATAGTTTTTTGTCTTGCATAGAGGTATGAAACGGAAATATACCTGCCATAGGATATGCGGCTCCTTCTTCATTAACAATAGTAGTCCCCAAATACATCATTCCACCACATTCTGCCAGTATTTTTACTCCCCGATCTGCTGCTTGTTTAATTTGGTTTCGCATTGTAGTATTCGCAGATAATGCTTCTACATATAATTCTGGATATCCTCCTGCCAGATAAATGCCATCTGCTTCTGGCAGTTTTTGATCCCTAATCGGACTAAAATATATAATCTCTGCTATCGTTTCTAACCATTTTAAGTTTTCTAGATAGGTAAATGTAAATGCTTCGTCTTTGGCGACTGCAATTCTATATTTTTTTTCTCCCGTTGTTTTCACAGGGGTTTTAGGATCGATTTTAGGATAGGTTTTGGTGTGTTCCAAAAGTTTTGGCAACGATACATGGGTTGCTATATGTGATGCTGCTTTTTCGATAACATTTTCAAAAACGTCTTCAATATGTAGCCCTAAGTGACGCGATGGGATAGCAATCTCTTTATTTGGCGGGATATATCCCAATGATGGGATCCCGACCGTATCGCACGCTTCTTTTAAAAAGGCGTAGTGGGATTCTGTTTTTACAAAATTAAATATAACGCCTGCAATCTTAACTTGGGGGTCAAAAGTTTTTAACCCATGTAAGATCGGAGCTATTGTATATGCCATGCTACTTGCATTTACTACCAAAATCACAGGTATATCCAAAATTTTGGCTATCGCTGCAGAACTTCCTTCATCTTTTACGGCGCCATCAAACAATCCCATTACCCCTTCTACAACACTAATATCGGCAGCTGCATTATATCGCTCAAAAACATCGGTCATGTGCTGTGCAGGCATCATAATCGTATCTAAGTTTATTGCTGCTTTTCTTGCTGCGGTACCATGATGAATGGTATCGATATAATCGGGCCCGCATTTAAAAGTTTGTACGTTATACCCCTGATTACTAAACCACCGTGAAATCCCCAGGGTAAGTGTTGTTTTTCCTGAGTTACTCCACGGAGCTGCTATTAAAAATGCTTTGGACATAGGTGGATAAAGAATTGAGATTTTAGACCGCTTTGCTGTTAGAGATTAGATGTTAAACTGTTCATTTTTTATAACTACACACCAAAGATAGTTTAGTGCACAAGATATCGCAAGGGTACTTTTGTATAGTTTTGTTTAAATCGCTTTGCTCTTAGATGTTAGACTGTTTGATTTTTATAACTACATACCAAAGCCTGAGTTTTAAATATAAAACCGAAAAATAATAAATGTAAAAGTTCAACAATAGATTACTGAAGCACTCAAAACCGAAGCCCGGCACCATATTCACCGTTCCTGCAACTTATTTTATGTCCCCAGCGATATAGAACCTGTCCCCGGCTGTACAAAACCCCTTCCCGTAAGTGTGTTTACCTTTCCCGTAAGTACAAAGACCTTTCCCAGCGGTTAGGAATGCTCTCCCGGCACTATAAAACCCTTTCCCGGAGGTGTTGTACTCCTTCCCGGCTATCCAAAGTATCTTCCCCGCTGCCGGGAGCAAGTATATCATGGGTTGGGGTCACTCTAAAGGAGTCCTTCGAGTACCTCAGGGTTCGATTCTCTGACATACTGGGAGCTGAGGCTCTCGAAGCTCACCCTTCGAGTAACCTCAGGGTTCGGTAGGCAGAGGTGCTCTAAGCTCAGGGGTTGTGGTTGCACATAGCGGGATACGGCACTCGAAGCCCTGTCATTCCAGACTTGATCTGGAATCCTGCCTACACTGGAATGACAAAACAAAAACAAACGCTGCTGTCATTCCAGACTTGATCTGGAATCCAGTATGGAGCAACAATCCCTTTATGGATTCCAGTTTGCACTGGAATGACAAATCAAAACAAACCCTGTCATTCCAGACTTGATCTGGAATCTACTTTGGGGAGCAACAATACTCTCATGGATTCCAGTTTACACTGAAAGGACAAAGCAAAAACAAGCCCTGTCATTCCAGACTTGATCTGGAATCCAGTGTGGAGCAACAATACCCTTATGGATTCCAGCCTACGCTGGAAGGACAAGGCAAAACAAGCCCTGTCATTCCAGACTTGCCCTGAAATCCGGTATGGGGAAACAACAAGTGTATTAAAAATCAGAAATAGTACTATAACCAAGTCGTAACTGCTGTGCCAATCGCTGTGCTTTGCCTAATCTTACAAAACCATGTTCTGTATCTATAATGGTGGCTTTAGGGATTCTGGCAAGGTACTTTTTATAGGTAGTAACTGCGTATTGAAACGGGTTTTCTGTTCCTGTATTTATTTTTCCATCTGTAAAGACAAACAATTGTACGGTTTGCATATTCATGGATCGTAAAACTTCGTATACCTTAAAAAATGCTGCTCCCAAATTGGTTTTTCCTCCTGTTTTTAATTGGTGATTTACCGATAAAATTTGCTGTGTGTTAGATGTAAATTCCTGAAAAACTTTTGCGGTTGTGTCTTGTAAACCTATAATGGCATACTGTACTTTTTGCATTGGGCGGGAAGTGATCGTTTTTTCGATAACTCCCTTTATATATCCCATCTGTTGCTCTATTGCCATAGATGCACTGGTATCTACCAAAAATACAATTCGCGCTACCGCTTTTTTTGTTGCTTGTTTGTATATAGCTGTAAATCTATCGGTACTAAGATAGCTTTTTACCGATTGCAGCACCGAAATTTCAGGTTGTCGCTGAGCTGGATACGATACTGTATATGATTTTTGTAGTTTATCTAATAGGACTTCTTGTTTTTTGGTTGCTTTTGGGGCGGTAAATTTTAAGCCTTGTTGTACGGTTTTTGGTAATTGAAATGCCGTATTGCTTTGCCCGTTTTGAGGAGCTGTTTCCTCTTTAGATTCTTGATTTTTTAGGTTAGAAGATGGTTCCTGATCTTCATTAGAGGGCGGTGTATACTCTTTTGCACGATGTTGCAATACAAATGGGGCAATTATAGTTACCATTTCTGCGGTTACCTGCTCCTTATCATGATATGCGGCATAGGCTCTTGCTGTTTTTAGCAGTAGAATATCCGCGCGCATTCCTTCTACCTGATTAGCAATGGTGAGTTCTGCACATTGCTCTTGTATGGATTCTGAAATGGTTATTTTATGAAGTCGCTCTTTTGCTAAAAGAATCCGGGTTTTCATGGTTCTTTCTTCTTTTTCAAACTTTTGATAAAATGCTTCTGGATCACTATCAAAGTTAAGGCGTTGCATGGCTATCTTGGTACGGGTTTTTATTTCTTTTGGGGTAGTAATATGTACACTTAATCCAAATCGATCTAATAACTGTGGGCGCAATGCGCCTTCTTCTGGATTCATAGTACCTACCAAACAAAAACGACTATCCATCCATTGCGAGATACTTTCCCTTTCTAGAGGATAGCCTCCTGTGGCGGATGCATCTAGTAATACATCCATTAGATAATCATTCAATAAATTTACCTCATCGATATATAAAAACCCCTGATGTGCTTGTGCCAGTAAGCCTTTGTCTACAATGGTGGTTTTTTGATTAATTAATGCTTCCAGATTAATGCTTCCCAATACTCTATCCTCGGTAGCACCTATTGGCAAATTGACAAACGGAAACTCGTCTCCCATTAATTGACTTAATCCCCGTACCATAGTGGTTTTGGCAGTACCTTTATCTCCTGTTGCCAACACGCCACCAATACTTGGATCTACCAGATTGAGTACTAAACATAATTTTAAGTCTTCCTGATCCAGGATTGCGGTAAAAGGATAGGTGTATTTGGATTGCATTAGCGTGTGTATGGTTTTTGATCGTAATTAATCGCAAAAATACGGAATTATGTTTGGGACGACTATATGTATAATACATTCATGTTAATAAACGAATTGTCCTCTGGTGTAGACCGGAGTCATTTTAATCATACCAATCATGGGCTAAATCTTTCCAGTTTGAATTTTCTTCTTCTATAAGGTCTATTTTCCATTGTCGATTCCAAGATTTCAATCTTTTCTCTCTAGCGATAGCATCATTTACGTATTGGTATACCTCAAAATAAACTAATTTATCTACTCCATATTTTTTAGTGAAACCTTCTACACTTTTGTTTTTATGCTCAAAAAGCCTTCTTTCTAGATTATTAGTCATACCTATGTAAAGTGTTCCATTCTTTTTATTGGTAAGTATATAAACAGCATATTGATGTTTAGGTTTTAGCATCTGATGTACATTTAGATTTCAGTTTACACTGGAATGATAAGACTTTTGGATAAAAATAATGTTTAATTACTTGAAATCAATCTCTAACAAGGAAATCTTATATGGATTCCTGTTTACACTGGAATGACAAGGAAAAGACAAGCCCTGTCATTCCAGACTTGATCTGGAATCTACTGTGGAGCAACAATACCCTTATGGATTCCAGTCTACACTGGAAGGACAAATCAAAGACGAACGCTGCTGTCATTCCAGACTTGATCTGGAATCCAGTGTGGAGCAACAATACTCTCATGGATTCCAGCCTACGCTGGAAGGACAAATCAAAAACATGCCCTGTCATTCCAGACTTGATCTGGAATCCAGTATAGAGTAACAATCCCTTTATGGATTCCAGTTTGCACTGGAAGGACAAAACGAAAACGAACGCTGTCATTCCAGACTTGATTTGGAATCCAGTGTGGAGCAACAATCCCCTTATGGATTCCAGCCTACGCTGGAAGGACAAATCGAAAACAAGCCCCTTATGGATTCCTGTTTACACTGGAAGGACAAATCAAAACAACCCCCTTATGGATTCCTGTTTACACTGGAAGGACAAGGAAAAGACAAGCCTTGTTATTCCAGACTTGATCTGGATGGAATCCACCGTGGGGAGCAACAATACCCTTATGGATTCCAGTATACACTGGAATGACAAATCAGAGATGCGGGAAGGACAAATCAAAAACAAGCTCTGTCATTCCAGACTTGATCTGGAATCCAGTGTGGAGCAACAATACCCTTATGGATTCCAGTTTACACTGGAAGGACAAATCAAAACAAACTCTGTCATTCCAGACTTGATTTGGAATCTACTGTGTGGAGCAACAATACCCTTATGGATTCCAGTTTACACTGGAAGGACAAATCAAAACAAGCCCTGTAATTCCAGACTTGATCTGGAATCTACTGTGTAGAGCAACAATCCCTTTATGGATTCCAGTCTACACTGGAAGGACAAATCAAAAACAAGCCCTGTAATTCCAGACTTGATCTGGAATCCAGTGTGG
This sequence comes from Aquimarina sp., assembly GCF_977115655.1. Taxonomy (NCBI): domain Bacteria; kingdom Pseudomonadati; phylum Bacteroidota; class Flavobacteriia; order Flavobacteriales; family Flavobacteriaceae; genus Aquimarina; species Aquimarina sp. Next base: position 4,948 of record NZ_CDSBKO010000056.1, on the reverse strand, counting down.
AGCAACAATACTCTTATGGATTCCAGTCTACACTGGAAGGACAAATCAAAGACAAGCCCTGTCATTCCAGACTTGATCTGGAATCCATTATGGAGCAACAATACCCTTATGGATTCCAGTCTACACTGGAATGACAAAACAAAACAACCCCCTTATGGATTCCTGTTTACACTGGAAGGACAAATCAAAGACAAACCCTGTCATTCCAGACTTGATCTGGAATCCATTATGGAGCAACAATACCCTTATGGATTCCAGTCTACACTGGAAGGACAAATCAAAGAAAAATCCTGTCATTCCAGACTTGATCTGGATTCCAGTGTGGGGAGCAACAATACCCTTATGGATTCCAGCCTACGCTGGAAGGACAAAACAAAACAACCCCCTTATGGATTCCTGTTTACACTGGAAGGACAAATCAAAATAAGCTCTGTCATTCCAGACTTGATCTGGATTCCAGCCTACGCTGGAAGGACAAATCAGAGATGCGGGAAGGACAAATCGAAAACAAGCTCTGTCATTCCAGACTTGATCTGGAATCCAGTGTGGGGAGCAACAATACCCTTATGGATTCCAGCCTACGCTGGAAGGACAAAACAAAACAATCCCTTTATGGATTCCAGTTTACACTGGAAAGACAAATCAAAGACAAGCCCTGTCATTCCAGACTTGATTTGGAATCCATTATGGAGCAACAATACTCTTATGGATTCCAGTTTACACTGGAAAGACAAATCAAAGACAAGCTCTGTCATTCCAGAATTGATCTGGAACCAAGTTCTTCTAGTTACAAGTGATCGTGTACTCTTTGTAGGGTACGTTTTCTATCCTGCAAACCCCGTTATGATGGGAACAAGCCCCTCTTCCTATACTATTACTAGACGTGCCATCACAACATCTGGATATTTGGTAATATCTGGTTCTTGCTATTAATTCTCTATATTCATAACACGCTTCTTTATTTCCAAGTTCCATAGATTGTTTAAAAAATTTACGAGCCTTGGTTTTGTTTTTAATATTTAAGTATGAAATTCCCAGATTGTAATAATACTGGTCGTTTTTGGGTTCAATCCGGATAGCTTCTTTAAATAATGGAATCGCAAGGTTATTCTTCTTTATTAAAGAAAACAAAACACCTTTTTGATTTTTAAACCTACCTTGTAAAGGATATTGATCTTCTAAATGAGAAAATAATTGTATGGCATGTATGGTATCTCCTATAGCTAAAAATGTACTCGCAGCATATTCTACCGTTTGGATATGTTTTATGGAGTCTGTTTTATAGAGCATTACTTCTTCTAACAGGAGTTTTTTTACCTCGGCAGTGTCTCCTTTTTTTAGATCCCATTCTATCAGTTCAAGAATTCGCTGATTTTTAATACTATCGTTTTGACTAAACTTCAATGTTTTTTCGAAATCTTCTTTACTATGTATCGTATCCTGAACTTCTTGCAAAAGCTTACCTCTTAATTCATAAAAATCTGTTCTTGCACTATCTTTACGAATAGCTATATTTATAGCTTTAATGCCTTCATGATACTTTTTATCGGCTAGATATTGCTGCGCTTCTTTAAATTTACTTTCTCCGGAATTGGATGTAGTATAACTTGCAATCATGTATAATAAACCGAAAAATATAAGTATTGGAAGACACCCGAATTTGAAGATCTTTAAATTTATATTTCTCCTTTTTGATAAGGCTTCTTTACTTAAATTGCTTGTGCTAAAAAGAGCTTCTTTAGTGATTTTATCCATGTTTTGTATATGCTATACACTTTAAATAGTGTTCTTATAAAGAAATAATTCTAATCTTAAATCTTATTTACTCTTTTAGGGAGCAATCCAATCAAAATCTATTAAGTGTTCCAGATTATCTGTTCTTTTATCGTCTGGATTTGATCTTAAATATTTACCACTAATTCCGTTAACAACAGTTACTTCTTCTCCTATCTCCCAAGTAGCTTGAACATAATCCCAGACCCATGTTGTAGCTACATTTCCTCTTGTTTCCAGCAATTTTACCGCATCATGTTTTGCCATTTTTATTGCTCTGGTAGCTGATTTTCCTTCTACATTATGAAAAGCGTAATGAGTGATAACATTATTGGAGTTTTTCCAGACTCCTGATATTCTATACAAAGCCATATCTATTCTATTTTATAATTTGTTTTAATTTTTATTTTGTTTCCATTATTCCCTTCCTAATCTTCATATCCACACAAGGTTCTGCCTTCTTCTTTTGCTTCTTCTAGAGATATCTCATAGATTTTTGTAGAACATTTTTTTAGTCCCCTGCAATCCTCATCATAATGGTATCTTTTGCTTTTTGGTCCATTGCAGATATATACTTCTTTATCTAATTTTAATAGTACCGAAGAAGGTAACACAGATACTATAAGGAACAGGTGGATTATTAGTTTGCTTATCATTATCGTTTATTTTATTAGTTACATTTACACCCTTTTCCTACTATCCATCGGCAACAGGGGTCTTTTTGGCATTGGGCTTTGCTTTTGCCGGAGCACCCACAATTAGCAGTTGTCGGGCAAGTATTGGTGGTATTTTCATTGCTTAAATGTTCGCAGGCTATCCCATCGCTATCATGATCCAAATCGTTTCTGCATTCGGGATCTGCCTCATAAGCTCTTTGTGCTTCTTGTTGGGTTCTGTAATTCTCGCAATTGGTATCGACACAGGTTTTTGGTGTTGTACCTAAATCCGGAGCAGAACATGCGCTGCTAATAAGAAAAAGAGTAAATAGTATGAATATGGGTTTTAAAGAGTATGAATTTTTCATTTTAGATATATTATGGTTTATAGTAAAACAGAGAGTATGAGTATAAAAAATACGGCTATGTTAATACCTGTTATAAAAAAGAGCAGTAGCATACAACCTTTACCTTTCTTAAAAGATTTTTTGTAGGATAACCCGGATATCCCTGTTTTAATAGAATACCCTCTGGAACTTATGGTTCCTATATTAGATCGGTAACTGGGGGAAATTCCTGATTTACTAATATTTAACCCAAATCTTTTTCCCAGTTTAATACGTTTGTTATATTGAAAAGCCATGCCTGTTTGTTTTACATAAAGGTTGCTCTAAAAAAGTGGTTTGTTTTGTAGGTAACTTTTATAAGAACAACCTTTGGTATTCTCAATTAATTCACGACTTACAATGTGGTATCTTCTATATCTGCGATTGGGGCATTGGTTTTTACAGATGCAATACCATTTTCTCTTGATGCTATGGTAGTATACATTTCGCTGGTACCGATAATCTCTCCGTTACCTGCTTTTAGGTTGAAATAAAACTGTCCGTTTACAGCTTCTTTTCGATCATATCGTTCATCGATTGGGGCATTAGTTTTTACAGATGCAATACCTGCTTTACAACTTTGTTTTGTGGTATACGTTTCGCCGGTTAGAATAGGCTCACTATTCCCTCCTGAATGTAGGTTGAAATAATACTGACTGTTCTTACTTTCTCTAATTTTAAATTTTGGATTACTCATTTTTTTGTGTTTTAAATTCATGATTAATTTCTGATACAAAACTCGTGTATAACCGCAGGCAGGACAATCGTTAGATCCTAGTATATTATATCCTTAGAATTGGGGATATTTTAATTGCCCTTCTAGTGCAGACCATGGTATAAATGGATTCCAGTTTACACTGGAAGGACAAATCAAAAACAAGCTCTGTCATTCCAGACTTGATCTGGATTCCAGCCTACGCTGGAAGGACAAATCAGAGATGCGGGAAGGACAAATCGAAAACAAGCTCTGTCATTCCAGACTTGATTTGGAATCCATTATGGAGCAACAATACCCTTATGGATTCCAGTTTACACTGGAATGACAAATCGAAAACAAGCCCTGTAATTCCAGACTTGATCTGGAATCCAGTGTGGAGCAACAATACCTTTATGGATTCCAGTCTACACTGGAATGACAAATCAGAGATGCGGGAAGGACAAATCGAAAACAAGCCCTGTCATTCCAGACTTGATCTGGAATCCAGTGTGGAGCAACAATCCCCTTATGGATTCCAGTATACACTGGAAAGACAAATCAAAGACAAGCCCTGTAATTCCAGACTTGATTTGGAATCCATTATGGAGCAACAATACCCTTATGGATTCCAGTTTACACTGGAATGACAAATCGAAAACAAGCCCTGTAATTCCAGACTTGATCTGGAATCCAGTGTGGAGCAACAATACCTTTATGGATTCCAGTATACACTGGAAGGACAAATCGAAAACAAGCCCTGTCATTCCAGACTTGATCTGGAATGCAGTGTGGAGCAACAATACCTTTATGGATTCCAGTGTAGACTGGAATGACAAATCAGAGATGCGGGAAGGACAAATCGAAAACAAGCTCTGTCATTCCAGACTTGATTTGGAATCCATTATGGAGCAACAATACCCTTATGGATTCCAGTATACACTGGAATGACAAATCAGAGATGCGGGAAGGACAAATCGAAAACAAGCCCTGTAATTCCAGACTTGATCTGGAATGCAGTGTGGAGCAACAATACCTTTATGGATTCCAGTATACACTGGAATGACAAATCAGAGATGCGGGAAGGACAAATCAAAACAAGCCCTGTCATTCCTGACTTGATCTGGAATCCAGTGTGGAGCAACAATACTTTCATGGATTCCAGCCTACGCTGGAAGGACAAATCAGAGATGCGGGAAGGACAAATCGAAAACAAGTCCTGCCATTCCAGACTTGATCTGAAATCCAGTGTGGAGCAACAATACCTTTATGGATTCCAGTATACACTGGAATGACAAATCAGAGATGCGGGAAGGACAAATCAAAACAAGCCCTGTCATTCCTGACTTGATCTGGAATCCAGTGTGGAGCAACAATACTTTCATGGATTCCAGCCTACGCTGGAAGGACAAATCAGAGATGCGGGAAGGACAAATCGA
>NZ_CDSBKO010000055.1:0-39393 GCF_977115655.1 Aquimarina sp. | reverse complement strand
GATCTGTATTTTTTTTGGCATATTGCAAAATACAAATTATTACAGTAATATCAAATAAGAAATGATATTAGATTTTCGACTCATTTTACAATCATACTGTAAAAAACATCCTCCTTTCTTTAATCTAATCCTCATAGGACGGAAACTAAATCCTAAGAAATCGAATTGCACAGGAATCCCTTGTGATTTCTCCCCTCCTTCTTGCAATACACAATTTTTGTCTTTTGTGGATGCAATTCTAATCCACATTGTAAGAATCGATCCCTTACCTTTGCCAGCAAGTGATCTGCCTCCAATTGGGTACGGCAATGAATAATCATATCATCTGCATAACGAACCATCTTAATCTCCGAGTACTCTTTTGCAAACCACTTATCTATTGCATAATGCAAAAATAAATTAGACAGCAAAGGACTTATTACTCCACCTTGAGGGGGGCTTTTCCTTTTGAGCCATTCAAACTTCTCCACGGTTTGACAGTTGAATCGTCCGCAATCCGCCTCTAGGCATATGCGTAGCGTGGTATATAATTCCCCACATAAAGAAACTTTATTAATTTCTTTTGCTAACGAGTTAAACTTTTGTGTAAGAATTTAATAGTAAATTTGACCGTTAGTCAGAATTTTCAAACATGATAAAACCACATGAATAAACCTATGAAAAAAATAATCATTTTAACTTTTTGTTTAATTTTTAGTGAAACATACTCTCAAGAAATAACTGAGAAAAAAATAGAAACGAAAGTAAATGAAGTAACTGTATTTATTAAAGATGCTCAAATTACACGAAAAAAAACAATTGATTTAAAACAGGGAACTACGTTACTGAAATTTATTAATTTATCACCATTCATAGATGCTAAAAGTATTCAGGTTAAAGCAAATGGAAAAGTAACAGTTCTATCAGTAAACCATCAGCAAAACTATATTGACAAGCTTGATAAACAAAAAGAATTGTTAGACTTGGAACAAAAATTTCAAGAATTTGAGGACAAAATTAACCTTGAAAAAACCTATTTAGATATTTTAAAAGAGGAATTAGTTTTTTTACAAGAAAATAGGGGTATTGGAGGTAAAAACCAAGAATTAAGTGTTACCAATCTAAAAGACGCATCAAATTTCTATAGCACAAAATTAACAACTTTAAAACTCAAAGAAATTGACATAAATAAAAGATTGAAAGACTTAAATAATTCAAAATCTGATTTAGATCTTCAAATTAAAACATTAACTAGTAAAAGGGATTTTCCAAATGGAGAGATACTTGTTAAAATAGAATCTGAAAATTTTACAGAAACAGATTTTGAACTTTCCTATTTAGTTCGAAATTCTGGTTGGTTTCCAAGTTATGATATTCGAGTAAAAAATATTAATGAGCCAATAGAGATTATTTATAAAGCAAATGTTAAACAAGACACTAAAATTGATTGGACTAATGTAAAATTAAGTTTATCATCCGTTAACCCAAATATTACTGGAGTTGCTCCAGAACTAAAAACTTATTTTTTAAATTACAATACATTACCTCCTTCATATAATCTATCTTCAAATGAAATCAAAGGGAAAGTATTTGATGAAGAAAATTTGCCACTTCCAGGAGTAAATGTAATTGTTGAAGGCACAACTATTGGAACGAGCACAGACTTTGATGGTAACTATTCTATTACTATACCAAACTTTTCGAGCCAATTAGAGTTTTCATATATAGGTTATGAAAGTCAAATGTTACCTATAACAAATTCTACTTTGAATGTTTATATGAAAGAAGATAATCAATCTTTAGACGAGGTTGTCATTGTTGGATATGGAAGTAAAAAAAGAAAATCAATAACAAAGACCTTAGAAGGAAAAGTAAGTGGTGTGCAAACAAGAGGGACAAGTAGCATTCAAATTCCTTCAAATCAAGTTGTTAAACAAACAACAGTAGATTTTTTTATTGATATCCCTTATTCAGTAAAATCAGACAACAAAAACTATTCCGTTGATATGGTAAATTATAAATTACCAGCAGAATACAAATACATCTGTGTTCCTAAAATAGATAAAGACGCTTTTTTGATAGCTAACATTTCTGATTGGGAAAAATATAATTTATTAGAAGGTGAAGCAAACTTATTTTTTGAAGAAACTTATGTTGGTAAAACCTTATTAGATATTAGATATACAACTGATACATTAAAGATTTCACTTGGAAGAGATAAAAATGTATCCGTAAAAAGAGAAAAGGCGAAAAACTTTACAACAAAACAATTTATTGGAAGCAAAAAAGAAGAAACAAGAGCCTGGTCTATTAATGTAAAAAACAATAAGAATCAAAAAATTGACATGTTAATTTTTGATCAGGCTCCAGTGTCTACTCTAGAAGAAATTAAAGTTGATATAGTTGAAATGTCAGGCGCAAAGCATAACGTAGGAACAGGTGAAATAAAATGGGATTTCTCAATAGAACCGAAAGAAACCAAGAAATTTGAATTAAATTATTCCGTTAAATATCCAAAAAACAGGAACTTAATTTTAGAATAAAAAACTATGCATAACACCGGTAAGCATCGCATAAGTCTCTAATTTCTTATAAAACGATTCATTTTAAGCTTCTTTACCGAGGCTTTCATCATTCTATGTCTTATGGATATGTTATTTTAAAGATCTTTATATCGAACCTAAAGAGTTGATAAAAGGTGATTTTTATAGATTCAGATAAAATAACCGATGCTGCCCCACTTTTTACCTTTTTATTTATGAATTTCAGATATTTTTTTCAAATTATAAGCAATTGTACTTAAATGCATTACTTTATTAGCTTGTTGTATCCCAATAGCATGGATCTTTCTAAGTCCCATAAACTGGGTAAGTATACCAAAAATAGGTTCTACGGTGCTTTGCCGTTTAGTTTTTATATAACCACCTTGTTTAGAGTTTACCTTGGCTATATTTCGTTCATATTCGTCATAGAATACAGAAAATCCAAATCTATACATTCTTTTAATCGCCTGTAGAAGTTGTTCTTACTTACTCAATCACCTAAGCGAAAACTAGTAAAGAGTTTTTCTTGATAATCTTTTTTGCCTTGCGTCTTCTAAAGATAAAGAATATCACTATTTTTAGCATGTTGTGCAACAGGCACAATGGCTGTAAGTAATAGCAGCTAAAGTGATAAAACGAAAGGTTTTTGCTTATTTGCAAAGATCGCCAAATTTAAAAATTTGGCTTTTAAAACAGAAAAAGTAAAAACAAAATATAAAAATTCGGCTCTGCCTTAATCCAAAGAGTTAGTGTCTTTTTACACACTACGTTTTATATACTAGCCCATTGTGCCTAATTTTTAAAAAAACTTCATCGAATATTTAGCAGATAAATACATTGATCACTATGAAAAAGAACTCAATTGCCTTGATCTTACTAATCTTTAACTTGATAACTTATGCTCAAGAAAGCAATGTAGGTAAATTAGTGTCTGCAGCCTGGATTAAAAAAGTAATTGAAGGCTCGGATAAAAATGAACTAATATCAGAATTCGGCAAAAAAATTCCTTCAAAAACGATTGATTTAAAATCTTATGATAATTCAAATTCGTATTTAAATCTGACTAAGATTAATTTGGACAATGACGTGGACGATGAATATCTTATTTTTATTGGTTCTTATTATGCAAATACGATGTTTTATGTTGTCGATAATGACTTTAAGATAATTTATGAAGAGTATTTATGGCTTCATAATGATTATCCTCAATTAAAGATCTATAGTTCAAACGACCAATATAAATTTTTCTCATTTAAGTTTTTATATGGACGTGGTTCCGGTTATTGGTTATTCTCAAATAAGATTTTTAGGATTGATAATGGCAAAGTTTATTTAGTCGACGAATTTATTGATAATTCTAATGAAACATCTAACAATAAAGGAATAAATGGCATGATAAAAACAAGTAATATTCAAGAATATGGAGGTCAAATCTTTTTATATTATTCTTTTGATTTATATCCTCATAAGACTGTCTTACAGCAATTAGGAATTACTGAAGAGTCTTTATCTTTGATTGAAAAGGAAAAACAAGCTGTAATTTATTCCTATGATAGTGCAAAAAAGAAACTAGTTCAGAATGGGGACTATGTGACAAGTGACATGGAAAAGTATGCTTTTGAACCTGGAAATGATTCATTATTTTTAAAAGCATTTTCAAAAGATTTGGATTTAATAATGGAGAATGGGACTGAAAATCAGAAAAAAGTTGTTAGATATTTAAGAAAAAATTAAAACCAGGAACGGTCGAGTAGCCCGACACGGTAAATTAATTTACCGTGTTGAGGCTCTCACAGCTCTACTGAGTTTACCGAAGTACCACCGTATCCTTCGTCAAGTTCAGGACAGGCCATACGGGTCTCGTATACGGCGGTTCACCAAATCGAAGTTTGCTCCTTATTTAAGTAGTCTATCATAGGAACGTATCCTTTTCTTTTACCTCTGGATATGGTAATGGTAGTACCTAATATAAAACTTTGAGCTACTGCCCATCCTCCCATTCGGGTTCGGCTCCAAGCATAGGCTTGTCCATGTTTAATTCCTAATCGAATCAGATTCTTACGTTTTCTCTCCTCTCTGCTTCAACTGGCTCAAAACTTACGTTTCGCCCTCCAATCATGCCAAATACAATACCGTAACCGATTACGTAGCCACTCATCTAACTTTTTGAGCTTAGTGTAGCTATTGGTCAACCGATAATTGTTGACCCATCCTCTGCATACTTGGGTAATTCTGTCCAATCGTTCTATCAAGGACATCGGTTTGGTTTTCTTGGTCAAACCTTTAAGATTACGCTTAAATGTATTCCAACTACTTTTACTAACAACCAACTGGTACTGTCCTTTTATGCCTTTCTTGTAGATCGGCACAAATCCATGCCCTGGTAATACCATTTAGACTTTAAAAATTCTCATAAAATAGGTTTGTATATAATTCATATCCTGTGATTGATTTATACAAAATTATTTCAAAAATTTCCAATTCTAGTTGACATAGGGTTGTCACTGCGCCATTTTATTTTTGTTCCTAAATAAATATTTATTAAAAATGAAGCAATTATTAATTCTACTGACAACTATAACATTTTTTAGTTGCGGTAATCAAAACAATTCAAACATGGAAAAAAAAGAAAGACAAGAAGTAGGGACAATTGAACTCGTTATTTTTAAAACAAAACCAGAGTTCTGTCAAAAGGAAGTAATAGAAGCTGCAAATGCGGTAAATCCTGTTGTCAAAAAATTTAAAGGCTACATTAGTAGAAAGCTTGCAGTAAGTAAAGATGGCACTTGGACAGATATTGTTTATTGGACGGATTTAGAATCTGCTGAACATGCTGCCCAAGAAGTAATGAAAAGCGAAATATGTCAAAAATTCTTTGAAATGATTGATGAAAAAAGCATGAGCTTTATGCATTTAAATCCAGTTATTGAAAACAAAAAATAATAAAAGGGCATAACAATGGTAACTGTTGCACAAGCCTATAATTTATTATTAAATGGCTCATTTTAAGCCCCTATAAAGAGTCTTTATCTATTCTTAAGTCTATTCGGAATGAGATTTTCAAGATCTTTATATCAAAGTTAAAGAGTCTATAAAAAGCTGTTTTTGTAGGGGTAGGTGAAATAATAGAGGTTGCTCCACTAGCACCCTTGTTACGCAGGACTTGACGTTCTGTTTTATAAAGATTAGTAGTTTCTAATACCGATGCAATCATAGGGTTAAATAATTTGTTGTACTCCTGTCTGCCTAAGATTAGGCTAGCAATACCTCCTAATCGAATGTAAACGTGATTTAATGTTCTGTCCTTCCTTATATGTGAGACCTATGTGTTACTACTACACAACTCGTTTATCATAAGTACTATGACTTCTGCTGACTTCTCCATACAGCCAACTCGTGGTTGTCACACGCGGCAAGCTGGCTCGTTCGCTAAAATGATTTACCAAATCATTTTTTAACGCTCCGCCCTCCAGGTAATGACATCTTCTTTCACTCGATCCCTGCCGTATCTACATAATTATCCTTTTGGTATTCATTGGGCGTTACAATGATGTGATTGCTTACCCAGATAAAAATGCCTCTGTATACGGTTCGTGTACCTCAGTACCGAGCTTTGTAGTCTCGTTTCCTTCACTGTATACCTCACGATAAACCAGCTTGCGACTTACTAATGGTTCAATAAGCCTGTCCTGAGCAAAGTCGAAGGGTAACCCCTGCCCATAAGGGACTTGCACCCTCTAGATTAATTATTTATCTTCGATAAATAAAAGATGCCCATGTTGGGCACACACAATTTGTATAGTTCATTTGCTCCCTTCGAGAAGCAAGCGCACCATACAAGGAACGTTGTAAGTAATGAGAAGAAACCCAATTTACATATTTGCTATTTTTCTTTTGTTTTGTTCTTGTGACTTAAAAACAGCTGAACAGTATTATGATTTGGCATTTGAATTAGAAGAAAAAGGAAAATATGCTGAAGCTATACCCTACTTGGACAAAGCGATTGAGAAAAAGCCAGATTTTAAACCAGCATTGTTGAATCGTGGAGCGGATAAGTCGATTCTAAAAAATTATGACGGAGCAATTGAGGATTACAAACAAATTTTAAAGTACGACTCTGATAACACAATTGTACTAATGAACATTGGAAATAACTATAAGCGTCTTAAAGATTATAAAAAATCCGTAGAATTTTATAACAAAGCACTTAAGACAAAAGGAGCAATTAAATCTGATAGTACTTACTTAGTGATCAATTTCACAAATAACAAGGAAACGGAATCCGACTATTATGTTCGAAAATACGAAATTGAATATGAACTTGGAATCTCCTATGCATATTTAAAAAATTACGAACTTGCTATAAAAGATTTAGAACAATCTATTAAATATAATTATGAATTACCTGACGCGCTTAGCTGGATTGGTGAAATATATTATCAATTGAATGATACAATAAATGCAAGAAAATTTTTGACAATGGCATCCGATTATGGAATGTTGGACGCCAAAGAATTGCTAAATAAAATTGAGAAAAAAAATAAATATGATTCTGAATATTTTTAAATGGATTTTAATAATTTTATTCTTTCCCCTTTCTTTAATATTTGTTGCATACTATCGACAGAAAAAAACCAAAAAAGATTATTGGAATAAAGAAACAACTGAATAAAAACACTACTTACAGTCGAGTAGGAAAAGGGGATTTTCACCCCTAAACCTCTCTCAGAACCGTATCCTTCGTCAAGCTCAGGACAGGCTATACCAGTATCTTATATGGCTCTTATTATGTAGTCAATCGTTACGTTAATTGATAACCTAACTGCTAAAAACGAGTTCGCCAAGACACACATTTAAGTGAGACTCTCTTAATGAGAAAATTAAACAATAACAAAAAAAACGAAATTTATAAATTCAGAAATTATAACAGGTACTACCACTCAACCTTTTACCTTAACACCTCTTTAAGACTTTAGCGTTTTGATTTTATTTACTTTAGGCTCTTAATAGGCAATCCATTGTAATGTGTTAAAATTATTCCATTTCTTATTTAGCGTTCTTTATCCTGTTTCTGGGATTACTCAAAATAGTGTAATCCATAGGGGATTTGATCCATTGCAATTACAAAAAGAAGCCGTCGGTATCACTATTTCATCAAAAATGAAAGAAACAGAGCTTTTAATACTAAAAAACAAGTATCCAAACATACATTTTTTCACAGAACCTGAACAACAAATTCAACTATAATTAACGCATACCAAAAAAATGAAAAAACAACTATTATTATTCCTGTTACTAAGTGTAGTTTCTATCGTATCTGCGCAAAATTTCACAATGGATCTTATTAAAGACAATACCCCTAGAAATATAGGTCCGGGTGGGATGAGCGGTCGTGTAACCGCTATCGATGTGGTTACTTCTGATCCGGATATAATATATGCCGGGACTGCATCTGGCGGACTATGGAAATCTACATCGGGTGGAATTAAGTGGGAACCTGTTTTTGATAACGAAGTTACCGCTTCTATAGGAGCAGTAGCCATTCAACAATCCAATCCTTCGGTATTATGGGTAGGAACAGGTGAAGGAAACCCAAGAAATAGTCTTAATGGTGGATATGGTATATACAAATCGATGGATGGCGGTAAAAACTGGAAACTTATGGGGTTAGAAAAAACCCGGCACATCCATAGAGTCATTATCGATCCAACCAATCCTAATACGGTATACGTTGCAGCAATTGGATCTCCTTGGGGAGAACACCCCGAAAGAGGCGTTTTTAAAACTACCGATGGCGGAGAAACATGGTCCAAAATTTTGTTTAACAACAATAAAACCGGTGCTGCAGATTTGGTTATGGATCCCAAAAACCCAAACAAATTAATTGCTGCCATGTGGGAACACAAAAGAGACCCTTGGTTTTTTAAATCCGGAGGCAAAGGATCTGGTCTTTATATCACCCATGATGGTGGTAAAAACTGGGAGCAACGTACCGATAAAGATGGTTTGCCAAAAGGAGATCTGGGAAGAATAGGGATAGCTATCGCTGCCAATAAGCCCAATATTATATATGCCCTTATCGAAGCAAAAAAAAATGCACTGTATAAATCTGCCGATGGAGGATTTACATGGCAAAAAATAAATGATAAAAATGATATCGGAAACCGTCCCTTTTATTACTCAGATATATTTGTAGACCCCGAAAATGAAAACAGGGTATATTCTGTATTTACCTATGTAAACGTATCTGAAGATGGCGGCAAAAACTTTACGCAATTAATGCCTGCCTATGGTGTAGATAATGGCGTACACCCGGATCACCATTCGTGGTGGATTCATCCAACCGATGGAAGTTATATGATCGATGGTAATGATGGTGGATTAAATATTTCTCGCGATGGAGGTAAAACCTGGCGATTTATCGGCAATTTACCCGTAGCACAATTTTATCATATTAATGTAGATAATGAATACCCGTATAACGTATATGGTGGTATGCAGGATAATGGTAGCTGGAGAGGTCCCGCCTACGTATGGAAAGCACAAGGAATACGAAACTCGTACTGGCAGGAAATATCCTTTGGAGATGGTTTTGATGTAGTACCGGATAAAGACGACTCCAGATACGGATGGTCTATGAGCCAGCAAGGATACGTAAGCAGATACGATTGGATAACTGGTAACAATTATACCGTACGCCCTACCCACCCCGATCCCGAAGTAAAATTACGGTTTAACTGGAACGCTGCTATTAATATAGACCCTTTTGATAATAACACTATTTATTTTGGAAGCCAGTTTGTACATAAAAGTACCGATAAAGGGCTTACCTGGACCATTATATCCCCGGATCTAACCACCAACGATCCTGAAAAACTAAAACAAGACGAAAGCGGAGGATTAACTATGGATGCCACCGGAGCCGAAAATCATTGTACTGTTTTGGTAGTAGAACCATCTACTTTGGAACAAAACATGTTATGGGCAGCTACCGATGATGGCCGCGTACATATCACTCAAAATGGAGGTACAAACTGGACAGACGTTTCTGCAAATATTAAAGGATTGCCAAAAGGTAGTTGGATAGTACAAATAAAAGCATCGAATAAAAATAAAGGAGAAGCACTTTTGGTTGCAAATGATTACCGAAGGTTTAACTATGCCCCTTATGCATACAGAACAACCGATTATGGCAAAACCTGGAACCGTATTGTAGACCAAAGCGATGTAAAAAGCTATACCCTAAGTATTATAGAAGACCCTATCGAAAAAAACCTTTTGTTTTTGGGTACCGATGATGGATTATATATTTCTCTTAATGCAGGTAACGATTGGATAAAATGGACCAAAGGATTTCCAACTGTGCCTGTAAAAGATTTGGTAATACAACCCAGAGAACACGATTTGGTAATAGGCACCTTTGGTCGTGCGGCATGGGTATTAGACGATATACGACCACTAAGAGCACTTGCAAAAGACAAAACCATTTTAAATAAAAAATTACAGCTTTTTGAAACCCCAATAGCTTATCAGGCAGCATATCAGCAACCCACAGGAACCCGTTTTGGAGGAGATGCCATATACAATGGTACAAACCGCGAATATGGAGCATTGATTTCTTACTACCTGCAAGTCGAAAAGAAAAAAGGAGACCCTGGTAAAGACGAGGATAAAGACGAAGAAGATGCAGAACAAGAAGAAGCCAACATAAAATGGGACTCTATACGCCTTAAAGTTTATGATGGTGATCGACTGATTCGTACTTTAAAACAAAAAACGCCAGACTCTACGGGATTTCATAAAATAAAATGGTTGATGGATGAAAAAGGAGCAGAACAACCAAATAGAAAAGTCGAAAAACAAGATAAAGAACCAGGAGGAATAGCCGTTAAACCCGGAAAATACAAACTATTGCTGGAATACGGGGATCAAACATCTGAGAGCAGTATCGAAGTACAAGCTGATCCAAGGTTACCGGTATCTCAAAAAAATATAAATGAAGTATATACTGCTTCTAAAAACCTCGAAGAGATAAAACAGAAAATTGCAGATGTCGTAAAACAATTGGCAGAAAGCAAAGAAATAGCTGCAAAATACCAAACAGAACTGCAAAAACTAGGCAAAAAGAAATATAAAGAACAAATAAAATTATCTAAAGATATTTCTAAAAAAATAGATAGTGTAATTGCACTATATATTGGTAAAGAAGATAAACGACAAGGTATCACCAACGATCCAACTATAAATGTAATGCAACGTCTGGAAAACGCACAAGGGTATACCAGCAGCCGTAAAAATGGATTAACCACTACAGAAAACACCCTTATAAAACAAGCAAAAGACGCTTTACAAGATGCACTGATAAAGACCAATACGTTCTTTGCACAAGAGTGGAAAACCTATAGAGAAACCGTAGAAAAATTAAAAACATCTCCTTTTAAAGAGGTAAAGAATTTTAGTATACAACAGTAAATAAAGTAATATAGATCATGAAAAAAATAATCCTGTTAAGTTTAGGGTTGCTTCTCTTCTTTTCTTGTAAAAAAGAAAAGAAAGAAGAAATTGCACAACCCATTACCATAGAGCAATACTCCATAGAGCAATTTATGGATAACGAAAATGCATTTGCAAATGGCTTTTCGCCAGATAAATCTACGGTATTAATGACCAGTAACCGATCTGGTATTTATAATATGTATACCGTACCTTCTACCGGTGGAGAGTTTACTCCTGTAACAAAATCGGATAGTGCTTCTGTATACGGAATCTCTTATTTTCCTGAAGATGACAGAATCTTATTTAGAATGGATGGCAACGGAGATGAAATCTTTAAGATATTTGTTAAAGACAGTTCAGGAATTAAACGCTTAACTCCCGAAAAAAATGTAAGAGCACTGTTTAGAGGGTGGGCAAAAGATGGAAAAAGTTTTTTTTACGGAAGTAATGAGCGGGATTCTAAATTTATGGATCATTATGAAATGAACATTGCAGATTTTACTTCAAAAATGATTTATAAAAATGAAGATGGAATGGATTTTGGGATGATGTCTGAAGACCGAAAGCATATCCTGTTAACCAAGACGATCAACACCAATGATAGAGATCTTTATCTGCTAAATACAACGACAAACGAAAAAACAAAGGTCAATGCCAATTTAAGCAGTAACTCTCCTGAAGATTTCTCGCCCGATGGTGCTTCTTTTTATTATACGACAGATGATAATGCAGAGTTTAATTACCTAATGAAATATGATCTTGAAAAAGGTACTAAAGAAAAAATAGCGGAAAAAAAATGGGATATTTCTGGTTTTTACTTTACCCGAAACGGAAAATACCAAATACTATTTACAAACGAAGATGCTAAAACTATTATAGAAGCAACCGAAGTTGCAACTGGCACCAAAGTCGATTTTCCTGCTATAGATAATCAGGAAATTAATCGTGCAAGCTTTTCCCGGGACGAATCTATGACTCTTCTAAGTGTTGGTGGTTCTAATACCCCGGATAATTCTTACTCTTATAATCTTGCTACCAAAAAGTATCATAAACTTACCGATGTTTTAAATAAAGATATTAATGCAGAACATTTGGTTACCTCTCAGGTAGTCCGCTTTCCTTCGTTTGATGGATTAGAAATTCCTGCAATCTATTACCAGCCAAAACAAGCTACTGCTACAAATAAGGTGCCTGCATTGGTATGGGTACATGGTGGCCCCGGTGGACAATCCAGACAAGGATATTCTTCGGTAATCCAATATCTGGTAAACCATGGGTATGCAGTATTGGCTGTAAATAACAGAGGAAGCAGTGGTTATGGTAAAACGTTCTATAAAATGGATGACCGTAACCATGGCGACAAAGATTTAAAAGATTGTATTGCCGGAAAAGATTGGTTGGCAAAACAAGATATTATTGATAGCAGTAAAATAGGGATTATAGGCGGATCTTATGGTGGTTATATGACCATGGCGGCACTAACCTATACTCCAGAAGAATTTAAAGTTGGAGTAAACCTTTTTGGGGTTACTAACTGGATACGAACTTTAAAAAGTATTCCACCATGGTGGGAATCTTTTAAAGAAGCTTTATATACCGAAATGGGAGATCCAAACACCGCAGATTCTATTCGACTGCACCAGATCTCTCCACTTTTTCATACCGAAAAAATCACCAAGCCTTTAATTGTACTTCAGGGAGCTCAGGATCCAAGAGTGTTAAAAATAGAATCTGATGAGATTGTAGAAGGAGTTAAAAAGAACGGAGTTCCTGTAGAATACGTTCTGTTTGACGATGAAGGACATGGTTTTGTGAAAAAAGAAAATCAAATAGAAGCTTATGGCAGGGTTTTAAAATTTTTGGATACCTATTTAAAAGATGGGGATAGTAAAATAATAAATGATGGTAAGACCGAGTCTGCCAAGGTTGACTCAGAAAACTAAGAATAGTAATCTATCCTATTTTTAAAGATTTCTAAAAAGTACTCTTTCTATATATTAGAAAGAGTACTTTTTTAATATTACATGATACTATATCTGTTTGGTATAGCTAAATTATACCATTTACACTTTGAAGTTACCGCAATAAAACACCCTTTTTTTCCTTTCTATTTCATCATAAAATGAAACCGTAACTAAGGGTATGCTTTAATTTTCTAATTCATAAAAAGAAAAAAATCATTATTTTCTTTTACGGTAAATTCAAAAATCATAATTAATATATATTAAACACAATAATCTTTGTTTATCAGTGATTTATAGTTATTTTTTAAAGTATTAATTATGTTAAAAACGTCATAAGTTTGTGCTTTTTTGCTTATTATTGCGCTGTAATTGTGCCTTTGTATTCTAAAAGGCACAAAAAATAATACAGTATGAATATCTCTCTAAGACAAAAAAGTTTGAAAGATGGTAGGATAAGTTTATTTCTGGATTACTATCTTCCTAAAGCTAAACAAACCCGAAGAAAAGAATCCCTGAAATTATACCTCTATTCTAATCCAAAATCCAAACCACAAAAAGAACATAATAAGAATACCCTGATACTTGCAGAAAGCATCCGTTCTAGGCAGTTGTTAAAATTACAACATGAAGAACATGATTTTTCACATCTTATCCGAGATAAAGATACCAATTCTAAAAAAAGTTTCATAGCGTATTTTAGAGAGCAAACTCAAAAAAAGATAAACAATAAATCTTCTTATGGGATATGGAATTCAGTATTGCACTATATTACAAAATATGCAGGCACTAATGGTGTTTTTATCCAAGATATAGATAAGCAGTGGGTAGAAGGGTTTAAAGAGTATCTGTTATCTAAAAATGCTCCAGACAATAACATTACATTATCGGTCAATACAGCTCATATTTATTTTAGCAAATTTAAAACTTCCATACGACAAGCACAAAAGGACAAGTTATTGAATCATAATCCTTGTGAAGATGTAGCTCATATACAACAAGAAGAAAAAGAAAGGGAGTTTTTAACTTTAGAAGAATTAAAGGCATTAGTAAAAACCGAATGCCGTTACCCTATTTTAAAAAAAGCATTTCTCTTTAGTGCATTAACTGGATTACGAAAATCCGATATCCTAAAGATGAAATGGAGAGAGGTGCAATATTCCAAAGAGCAAGGTTGGTATATACGTTTTACTCAAAAGAAAACCAAAGGAACAGAAACCTTACCTATCTCTACACAAGCAAGAGATTTATTAGGAGAACCCAATGAAGATAAAGGAACACTTGTTTTTAATGGGTTAAAATATGACGGTTCCACTTCAATTCGGATTCAACGATGGATTTTAAATGCGGGGATTTCTAAAAAGATCACGTTTCACTGCGCCAGACATACTTTTGCTACTTTACAGCTAACTTTTGGCACAGATATTTACACAGTATCCAAATTATTAGGGCATAGAGTTTTAAAGACCACCCAGATTTATGCAAAAATAATTGACCAGAAAAAAGTAGATGCTGTAAATTCTATTCCTAACCTTGATATATAAATACAAATGCGACAACCTTGTTTTTCTTATTTCAACATCAATACGATAGATATCTGGGATTTTGAACATGCATGGATTTTGGATAAACCTATAGAGTTCGATAAATTCCCTCTAACCCTAGTAATGGAAGAGCTTAGCGAGAAAATGCGAGCGATAGCAATATCAAAATCCACTCCTTTTATTACCTACGAACACTATTTGAATGGCAACGATGATTTAAGACGGTATTATGAAAGCAAAATTAACCGGTTCCATAGGGCTGCCCCTGATTTTATAGAACATATATGTTTAGAATATTTTTATTGTCAAAATGATGGATATCAATATCGCGTTAATTATGAAATACCAACGAATGCGGAAGATTTTGGTTATTGGTTTTCATTAAAAATCCGACAATATGAGCTAGGATTAGGCTATTTGTTTGATTTTTTAAATCACCACTTATCTTGTTCTTTTGAGGGCAACAAAGCTGTTTATATCGATTTTCTTAGAATAAGAGTGATCCGACAATATAAAAACATATTTTTCTCGGATAGAGTGAGCGATACTATGATGGACTATCTAAATAATTTGATCCCTCCTTTAGAAAACCAGATAGTAAAGAAAGAACCTGAAATACAAACTGCAAAAGCTCTTGGAAAACGCCCAAAAACCAGAAAAGAATACAATTCCTATTTCCTTACTGCCATTAAGAAAGACCCTGCTTATTTGAATACTAATACCAATGAATTTGATACTGCATTTGAGCAGCTGATAGAACATAAGTTTATAAAAGCAGACATAGACTTTGATTTGGATAACTTTAAAAAAATATTTTCAGGCAGAGGGGTTTCCAAGACCAAAAGATGTGTTTGGATTGGAGGCAAAATATACCTGAAGCTTTTTGTACATTATATGATAAAAACCAATAAAATAGAACCAATGGGTAATGAAAATTGGACGACTACCATAAAATGTTTTTTAGATAAAGATGGCAATGAATTTGATGCTAGCCAACTTCAATATGCCAATGGTGGTACTACAGAAAAAAAGAAGATATTATATAGCATAGCGGATAGGTTATAATTTTTATTATAAAAAAATTCTTTTAGGCTATAACAACACAAAATAATAGAAATAGAAACTCAATTTCCTGTAAAAATTTTTAAGTTAATTATCAACTCCATTAATAAAAGTCGTTATAAAATCTTTTATTTTCTCTGTTATTCTATTACTTATTGATTCTCTTTGTAAAACACTTGGTTGTTTTTCTAATGCTTCAATTACTTCATCTTCGGTAGCCATTCTTCCTGTGAAAAGAAAATCATTTATAATACTCTCTACCTTATCTTTTTTTAATGCTTCAGTTGTACTTAATTCTTGTAAAGCCTTTTTAGTTTCTACTTCCCAATAGGCTTTAAATACATCTTCTACATCATCACCATTACTAATTTTCGGTAAATTATTTTGAATAAACTTTTCTATCAATACACGCTTACTTCTTAACTCTGTTTCACCTGCAATCAAATCTATAATTTGCTTTTTCTGATTTGCCTGATCTTTTGGCTTAGCATCTTTTAATTGCGCCAATAATTTCATTATGTAAGCTACATTAATTTCATCACGATGTATTAATTCTAATTCAAAATCAATTTCATCTAATATAGATACAGATTCTTTTTGGTTATTAGTTTTAATCTTATCGTAAAGATCTAAGTATTTGCTTGTATAATCTGCAAAATCCTGTTCTTTCATATAGGTATCGTCAAATGTAAATTCTACAAAAGAAGACAGTATATTTTTTAAACGCATTATCTCTCTAAATGCTTTGGCAAATTTTAATTCATCTTCTTCGGTAACTAAATCATTTACACTATCTACTGTTGGCGCAATACCCATTAACACTTTATATGCATCATTAAATTTCTTTATTTGCTCTTCATAAGGTGCAATGGTTATGGTTTCTTTTGCATTTTTATCTGAAAATAAAGCAATTGCATCGTCTGTGTTTTGTTTTAGATTACGAAATGCTAAAATGTTTCCTTGTGATTTTTTTTCGTTTAAGATTCTGTTAGTTCGTGAATAGGCTTGTATTAATCCGTGAAAGTTTAAGTTTTTATCTACGTAGAGTGTATTTAAAGACTTACTATCAAAACCTGTTAAAAACATATTAACGACTAATAAAATATCAATCTGTTTATTTTTAACTCGTTTAGAAATATCCTTTTTATAGTTTAGAAACGCATTACCATCTTTGGTAGAATGTTTAGTTCTAAACTGCTTATTATAATCTGCAATAAACTCGTCTAACTTATCTCTTGAGTGCTTGTTTACAGGTTTATCATCATTTACGTCTTCTTCCTGTATTTGACCATCTGCATCCTTATCTGGCTCGTTTACATTATAAGAAAAGATTGTTGCAATATTTAAACGGTGTTCTCCAGCTTCTTTTTTAGCTTTTAATAACTCATAATATTTAATTAGAATATCTACGCTACTCACACAAAACATTGCTGTAAAGGTTCTATGATGCGTTTTGCGATTATGATTTGCTAAGATGTAGTTTGTGATGGTATTTATATAAACATCACTCTCATACACCTCTTGCTTATCTATATCTTCAACTTTGATATCATCGATACCTTCTTTAGATTTAAACACATTGTAATACTCTATTGAAAATTTTAATACATTTTCATCTCTTATTGCATCGGTAATTACATATTGATGCAAACACTTGTGAAACAGATTTGCTGTGGTTTGTTTTATGCTCTTTTTACTAATGGCATTTTTAACAAATATAGGCGTACCTGTAAAACCAAATAATTGATGATTGGTAAAGAAATTTACAATACGTTTGTGTGTATCTCCAAATTGAGAACGATGGCACTCATCAAATATAAAGACTACTTTATCATCTTTTAAAGCATCTATTTGTTTTCTGAACTTTGTCTTTGAAATAGCACTATTTAGCTTTTGTATGGTAGTAACTAATAGCCGTCTGTTAGTATCTAAAAATCGGTCAATAAGCATTTTGGTATTTTCTGTACCATCTATACTATCTTTATCAAATGCTCTAAACTCTCTTACGGTTTGATCGTCTAAATCTTGTCTGTCTACTACAAATACTACTTTTTTTATTTTAGGATTATGCGTTAATATTTGACTTGCTTTAAATGATGTTAGTGTTTTACCTGAACCTGTAGTATGCCAGATATAACCATTTTTATCACTATTTTTTACTCTGTCTATTATGGATTCTACAGCATAAAATTGATATGGTCTAAGCACCATTAATATCTTATCACTTTCGTGTAAAACAATATACTTAGTAATCATTTTCGCAATATGACAAGGCTCTAAAAATATGCTTGTAAAGGTATCTAATTGAGTGATTTTTTTATTCTTTTCATCACCCCAGAAAGATGTAAACTTGAAACTTTGCTTTTGACTATTCGCATAATACTTGGTATCTACTCCATTACTAATTACAAATATTTGCACATAATTGAATAAAGCATTGTTAGAAGCAAATGATTCTTTTTGATAGCGTTGTATTTGATTGAAAGCCTCTTTTAACTCAATACCTCTTCGCTTTAATTCTATTTGTACTAATGGTAAACCGTTAATGAGAATAGTTACATCGTAACGGTTTTCTCTTTTACCATTAATAGTTATTTGGTTTGTAACTTGAAATTGATTTTGACACCAAAAATCTTGATTGATAAACTCTATATACGCTTTGTCTCCATTGTCTTTTTGCAGTACATATTTATCTCGTAGCGTTTTCGCTTTATCGAAAATACTCCCTTTAGAAAGATGTATTAGTACTCTATCAAACTCTGAAGCAGTCAATGTTGTTTTGTTATGGGTTTCTAACTGTAACTTGAGATTGCTTAATAGATCATCTTCTGTTTTTATAACAACAGATTTATGACCTAATCCTATTAGTTGGCTTACTAAATTATTTTCTAATACTTGTTCTGGTTGGGTTGTCATAACTACAATTCTTATACTAAGTGAGCATGTTCTTTTACGAAAGGAATAATTTGTTTTACTATATCTTTTGCAACAATATTCAAGTTTTCTTTTGTAGTGATTCTTTGAAGAAAAGAATTATCGGATAAATTAACCTCTTGATTATCAAATTTCAAAATTTTATGATGTATCCAACCTTTGTTTAGACTGTCGTATTCTTTATCTAATTCTAAATCTCTTTTTTCACTATAAATGCCTACAAATAAGACCCCGCCAGAATGACCAATACCGCTAAAACTTTCTACACCAAACCACGTTTTTTTAGCATCTGAAACCTTATTATGAAACCATACACTAGCACATGCAGAACTAACTTCTTTTTGTGTTTTATAGGTGTAACCTTCCATTTCAGATTCTTCTAAAAGGTGTAAAACAGCTTTTCTAAAATTTTCTTTTAAGGTTTTAACCACTTGAATATATTTTGAAGAAATTTGAGACGCTTCTTCTAAACTGTTAACAACTACTGCTTCCAATTCATTTTCTTGTTGATTTCCCAAAGTATTTGTTATTTGTTGAATTAAAATTTTATATTGTTTAATACTTTCTCTCAAAATAGGTTGATCTGACGCAATGTTCTGACATATTTCTAGCCAATTAATGATTTCATTTTTATAACTTATTACATAAAAATCTGATCCAGAACTCAACTCACCTTTACTCATTTCTGATGGTTCATCACCAAATTTGGATAAGTAAATTACTTTGTTATTATTTTTATTATAATTACAGTATCGTTCTATTTGTTCGCCTTGATCATCTGCATCAATTTTATTTTCAATGGCTATTGATTTTCCTTGATTATCTTTTAACAAAAGATCTATTCTACCTCCTGTTTTTGACTCTCTGTTTATAGCCCCAATATAAAATTCAATGAAGACAATTGTATTTTCTAAATCTAAATGTTTATCAAAATCTTCACTAGGAAGTACCTCTAGGAACGCTTTTAGAAATTTAGATCCCATAAAATGACTTCCACTAGGATTTAATAATTCTGCTATAAATGCAGAATGTGTGCGAACTTCTTTTGTTTTTAAATTTAATATGCTGTAAATATTAAATAACTCGCCTTTTGCTATTGTTAACTCCTTATGGTGCTTAACAATTGTTGTAACCCTATCTAATATATGCTTATGTTTTTGTGCCATTCAATTAGGGAACTAAATTATCTTCTAATACTTGTTATGGTTGCGTAGTTGTGATCATATCTATTAGTTTCTACTAAACAAGAGTAGCTCTAATGCTGCAATAGTTTTACAATTGTGTTTGCTTACCTGTGCTTTTGCATGGTTTATGATTTTCATATATTCCTTTTCATCTTTCATTTTAGTCCAGGCGATTACTTTTAAACCTAATCTTTTTTGAATAATGCTATCTACAGGAAAATGCGGCGGTGTTGGAATTTTATCCAAACACCAATTATATTTTAAATATAGGTTGAGCAATTTTTGAGCTACTCCAAAATTTAATTTCCCATCGGTTAGCAATTTTTTTGAACATTCTGAAAAACGAATAACTTCTTTAATGTTTTCTATATGTTCCGTTTCTGAAACAGGTTTCGAATATTTAGTTTGTAGTGTGTTATCCAAATGATCTTTTAGCATACGCTTAAAATCCTTTTTCTCTAATTCTGTAGCATTAACCCTATAAACATTAGCTCTTTGAAAAGCTCCCATAATACTTAATACCCAAACTTCATTATTTATAAAATTAGATTTATCCATAATTACACAAACATTTGTTGTAATAAACCTTTTTTAAAGGTTTTACTATTCTCTATTTTGGTATTTATAGCTTGTATTTTCAAATCTACATCTAATAAGAAAGTAGCTATTTTGGTTTGTTCTTCAACTGAAGGAAATAAAAAACGAAGTTTTCTTAACTCAACCATCGTTAAAGCCTTTTGAGAAGAACCAATAGCCGTTTTCAGTAATTTGGGTGTGCTATATTGAAGTAGAATTTCTAAAAACTTCGATTCTTCCTTAATGGATTTTAACCAAATTAAATTACCATCTTTAAAATAGAACTTATCATCATTCGCTATTCGTAGTACGTTACCCAAAGTACCAACAGCAGTTATCAAAATATCGTTAATTTTAGGTACACCATACTTATCTTTAAAATCATTATATCTACTTTCTGATATATAAAGAATGTCAGAAGGTATTCTATTCATTTTTATATCTGAGATTTCTTTTCCCCTGTAAAATGGAATACCTTCTTCAACATAATCAGAAATATATACTCTCTTACTTGAGGTCATCTCACAAATATTACCCAATCTCTTCTCTTCCCACTCAGGAAAATCATTTCCATCATCATCTTTAAATCTTAATTCTTGATTAAATATTTTTTGCATTACCCCTTTTTTGTATTCCTCTAAAAGTTTTTTCTTTTTGGTGAGTTTGGTAATTTTAGCATCTATATCGGTAAGGAATGAGGCTATTTTTTGTTGTTCTAATATTGAAGGGAAATTGAATTGAAATTTCTTTATTTCACTATTATTAATTGAGTTTATTGTAGCACCTAAATTTTCATATATAGTTCTTTGATAACTTTCAGTAGCAAAAAGTTGAAAGATAAATTTATTGTACTTGCTTCTGTAAACTGACATAAATGCACCAAATGCAACACCTTCAATGTTTTTTGGAATTAAAACATTTTTACCTATTAATCTTTTACTACCATTTCTAACACATATTAAAATATCATTTTCCAAAACTTCATTAAAATCATCTGCATTTACATAAACATTATCTTCAAATGATAACTGATTATTCTGAATATTAGACGACCTTAATACTAAAACACCATTATCATTAACATCATTAGGACTATATGTTAAACCATTAACAACAGTGCCTAAATTATTTAATTTTTTGGTTACCCAATTATCCGTAAATTCTGGAAACCTCAATAGTGGCATTATTTGCTTTTCCATACTAAAAAGGTGTTTTAATATTTAACTCTTTACAATAGGAAGCAATGCGTTTATCCGTTTCAGCAATTTCTGCATCTAAAGCCTGTATTTGTTCTGCAACTGCATTAATATCAATAGGCTCTTCCTCCTCAAAAGTATCTACATAACGAGGTATATTAAGGTTATAATCGTTATCAGCAATTTCTTTTAAAGTTGCTCTATAACTATATTTATCTATGACTTCTCTATTTACATAGGTAGCTACAATATCGTCGATATGGTTAGGTAATAATTTATTGTCTTTCCCTTTCTTTTCAAAATGATTACTTGCATCTATAAATAATACATCTTCATTTACTTCTCTACATTTTTTTATTACCAAAATACAGGTTGGAATACCTGTACCAAAAAAGATATTTGCTGGCAGCCCTATAACCGCATCTATATAATTTCTATCCTCAATTAAATAACGCCGTATATGTGCTTCAGAACTTCCTCTAAACAATACACCATGTGGTAATACGGTTGCCATTATTCCGTTTTCGTCTAAATGATGTACCATGTGTTGTACAAAGGCAAAATCTGCTTTGGTTTTTGGTGCTAACTTACCATATTGGCTAAAGCGATCATCTGTGCTAAAAATACTTTTTGCACTCCATTTAGCAGAAAAGGGTGGATTTGCTACAATAGCTTCTGCTTTTAAATCGATATCTATATGCTGTGGCTCTTCTAGCGTGTCTTCTTGCTTAATATCAAACTTAGAATAATGTACATCGTGCAAAATCATATTCATACGTGCCAAGTTATACGTAGTACGGTTTAATTCTTGACCGTAAAACATCCCTACATCATCCACTTCTCTGGCGACCCGTAATAATAACGAACCACTGCCACATGTTGGATCATATACCGATTTTATACGTTTTTTACGTGTAGTTACAATTTTTGCTAATATGGTAGACACCTCTTGAGGGGTATAAAACTCGCCTGCTTTTTTACCAGCACCTGCCGCAAATTCCCCGATTAAAAACTCATAAGCATCTCCTAATAAATCACTTTCTGCATCTTTTAATTGAAAATCAATAGCATCTAAATGGGTTATTATTTTTGCTATAATTTCGTTTTGCGCTTTAACGGTTCTGCCTAATTTACCAGAGGTTAAATCTAAGTCTTCAAAGAGTTTTACAAAATCGTCTTCTGATTCTGTCCCCATGGTACTCTGCTCTATATTGGTAAGTATGCGTTCCAGATCTTCAATAATAAAAAACTGTTTCGCTTCGTCATTATCATTTGTTTTAATTTCGACAAGATTATTCCCTTTTTGAGCAATCGATGTAAATAATTCTGATGGTTTTAAGAAGTAGCCTAAATTTTTTATACACGCTTTTTTAACTGCTTCTATAAATAACGTACCGTTATCTGAATTTTCATCTAGCTGCTCGTAGGTTAAATTATCTGGTGCTAATATCTCATCGGCATAGATGTGTAGTTTTTCTGAAAGATATTTAAAGAAAATAAAGCCTAAGATGTAGTTTCTGTAATCATCTGCATCCATTTTGCCCCTTAATAGGTTAGCAATAGCCCATAATTGTTTTTCAAGTAGTTTTTTTTGTTCTTCTGACATTTATACTGGTATGGTATTTTATAAAATGTTAAAAATATAAAGATTTAATCTGTAATTAGAACTATTCTATAAAATAAATTTTATTATTCTGTTGCTCGTATTTTTATCCTTCTTTTAAGATATACTACAAGCTTTATAAGTAACTTAGTTTTTGATTGAAAAATTTATGCTTTTGAGTTTATTAAGCACATTATTTTCTTGCTCTTGACTTTTGTATTTTAATGGCAACTTAAATATATAAATACCTTACCCGTTCACCAACAATAAAACGCTCTATTCTCTATACTCTACGATTTATTTTGACACACTACCTATATATAAAACCCTTGTAGATACAAGGCATATCCAAAAAAATAGGAGATAAACATTTAGAAAACTCTATACTCTACGATTTATCTAAAAAGTGCTTTGAAATGCTTTGTTATTTAGCAGCAGATATCTAAACAAAAACAACGCATTATGTAATGCTCATTACTAATTATCAAAAAAATTAAAACATGAGTGATTTATCAAAACCATTGTACACATTAACTGTTGGAGAATATAAAGAACTGCACCGCGAGATGTTCCGACAACATTGCGAAGAGTCGCTAAAAAATAGCAAGCCTACGCTTTTAGAAAAAGAAGAAAAGGACATCATTTTTATGGAGGAGGTCTGCGAACTTACAGGCTATAGCAAACCCACGATGTATTCCAAGATAAGCAGGTATGAAATCCCAGTACTCTCTAGAGGAAAACCACTAACTTTTTCTAAAAAGGGAATCATAGAATGGATACACCAAGGCAAGCCCAATGTTATGGATCAAAAAGCGGAGGAGTACTTACGATTGAGAGAGGAAAAAGGAGTCCCAAACAGAAGAAGATCCACCCGTATACTCTAAGCGCTTGCATTAGTAGGTGAGCTTTACAGATAAAAGCAAAGCCTCGGTTGATATTCCAAAAAAGTATAAGTACTGTAGTGCGATTATCTGCAAAAGAAGCCCACTACAGTACACCTACTTTTGTCTCCCTTCTTTACCCATAGTGAAATGGCAAAGAAAGATAAACGTACCACTTGTTCCTCTTTTTTTAATGTATTAGAGAAACCATCCATTCTTTTAGATTCTAAAAAAATAAAATATGATTACCAGAAAAACCATACTATCCAAAACCCATTATGGGTTGAAGATATATAGCTATATACTACGGCAATTCTATCCAGAACAAACCGTATTGTTTGTAAGTAAGTATGCATGCAAACCTACCTTTAATCCGTTTACTTTGGAAAACACACGTAGTTTATTCATCAAGGTAGTAAACCACCAAGCGGTTTATCAAGATTTGGTAGACCCCAGATTTCAGGGAACTGTTTTTGATTTTGCACAATTGTATTTTCAGACAGATACCGAAGATGAATTGCTTATTAAGATCAACGATGCACTACACTTGAGGTTAGAAAGCAATATCTCCGACTATTCTTCTAACCAACAACGAATACAGGAAGCTCTGGAGCAAATCCCTGATGAGCAATGGCATCCTAAGTTTAGTTATTTTACTTCTAATTTATACAACCTTTATCCTTCTGCAACGGTTGGAATACCAGAAACCTATTCTATGATTACTGCCCCTATTAGAAAGCACAAGACAAAAACACTTCGGGAACTCCAAAACGAGCAGCAGCAAAAAACCTATAAAAAGAAGTTTTTTGATTATGTAACCTTTTCAGGAACCTTTACCAAAAGAAGCAATACTTCCCTTATCCAACACTCTGGATTATTGACTGTGGATATAGATGGGGTAAAGGATATGGATAGCTTACAGAAAATACGAGAAACTTTGTTGGGAGATTCGTATTTTTCTACGGAACTATTATTTACTTCCCCAAGGGGAAATGGGTTAAAATGGATTATCCCAATTTCGTTGGATGAAGTTTCTCATAAAGAATATTTTGAAGCGGTTTCCAAGTATTTGCAACAAACCTATGCTATTGAAATGGATACCAGTGGTGCTGATGTTAGCAGGGGGTGTTTGCTCCCGTATGACCCCGAAGCGTATATACACCCTAAATATGTATTGTAATGGCAATCTTTCATCCAAAAAAGTATCTGGATGCTCCAGAAAAGCATCCCATAGCACCAAACAAACCCATCGTATTCTTATATCAGCAAACTCTGGATACTGTAGAAGCAGTTATAGAAAAACTAGAAGCTTCTGGTATCGATATAACTACTGATTATCAGGATTGGATCAAGATCGGCTTTGCTTTCGCTGCTACATTCGGGCAGCAAGGAGATGTTTTGTTTCACAGGGTTAGTAAATTCTACCCAGAGTATACCTACAAAGAATGCCAATCCCAATACGAACAGTGCTTAAAAAGTAAGAAACATGGGGTTACTCTGGGTTCTTTTTTTCATTTTGCACAACAAGCAGGGATTGCATTAGAAAAGAAAGAAATACTTCCGCCTAGCAATAGTATTGCGGAAAAAGGAATAGTGAAACGGCAGAAACCCTTATCAGAGTTCCCTGACTTTGTTTTCGAACAAGCCCCCTCTTACTTGCAACAGGTAGTGCAACCAGCAGGAAATAATACAGAAAGGGATATTCTCTTATTGGGGGCACTTACTGTACTAAGTGCCTGTTTACCGAATGTTTATGGTATGTATGACCAGTTTACCGTATATCCCAATTTATTTCTCTTTATAACCGCTCCTGCATCTTCTGGTAAAGGAAAAGTAAACCTGTGCAGGCGTTTGGTATCTCCAATCCATCATCACAAAAGGGAACAGACCAGTTCTGAAAAAGTACAGTATGATGTAGAGCTTGCAGAATATTATGATTTAAAAAAGAAAGATAAAACTTTGGCTAAACCAGCCAAACCTCCAGAGAAAATGCTTTTTATTCCTGCCAATAGTAGTGCCACGGGTACTTTTGAGCTACTAGCTAATAATGATGGGGCTGGACTGATCTTTGAAACCGAAGGAGATACCCTTGCACAAACCTTTAAAAGTGAATATGGAAATTATAGTGATGGTTTTAGAAAAGCTTTTCACCATGAACCTATTAGTTATTATCGCAGAACCGATAGTGAATATGTGGATATCCCTTGTCCGAAATTATCTACGGTACTTACAGGTACTCCCGATCAGGTACTTGCATTAATGCCAGATTCGCAAAATGGGTTATTTAGCAGGTTTATGTTTTACCAGATGGATCGACAAAAACAGTGGAGGGACGTATTTGTAAATCCTATGGAGGAAGGATTGGACAGTGTTTTTGACCGATTGGGGCAACAATTTAAGGGATTTTATGATACGCTGGAAATGCGGACTGAAGGGGTACAGATATCTTTACAAAAAGAACAAACCTTACAGTTTCATGATTTTTTTAGTACGCAATACGATAAATTCCTGTTTCTAAAAAAGAAAGGGTTAGAAGCGTCGGTATTGCGATTAGGGCTTATTTGCTATAGGATCAGTATGATATTAACTGCGCTTCGAATCTTGGAGAACGGAAAACTTGCCAAAGTACACCAATGTAGTGCTTTAGATTTTAATATTGCTTTGAGAATCACAGAAACATTGCTGGAACATACAGAAGCGGTCTTTTTATACTTACCAGAAAGAAAACCTATACTACCAAGGCAAAAAACACACAAAGAGTTATTTCTGGATCAATTACCAGTAGAGTTTACTACCAAAGGATTTAAAGATATTGCACAAGTGTTGGATATTTCTTCTAAAAGTGCAGAAAGATATATTAAGGGATTTATTGAAAAAGGATATTTACAAAGAAGTGCTCAGGGACAATATCGCCATATCCTCAAAAAGACAAGGTGAGGTTTTTGAGGTTTTGGTGGTTTCTGAGGTTTTCTAGGTATAAAGAGCAATATTCCTTATACCTATATAGGTTACATATTTATACGCAAACATATAATCAAAAAACATTTCATTAACCTCCTTTATAAATATAAAAAACTACACCTTTTTGACATCTTCTGGATTGTCACACAAATCTTAAAACCTCAAAACCCTCAATAACCTCAAAACCCGCAGTACCTTTTTTTGAGGTTTTGGATTTATATCTGTCATAATATAGATTGATTTAATTCAAAGAAACAATAATCTATGTAAATTCAAATTAATATACGTTTACCCATGTTGGTATACTCGCGATACAATTTGTATCGGGATTGGTTGGTACAAATTATTTGATTGTGTGTACATATGGATCAAATCGAACATACGATCACTATCTAAACAACATTATCAAAATAAGAAGTTTTCTTTATACCTATACACGTACCTCTATCAAACTAAAAATACACATCTCAAATGGGCTGTGTATTTTCGCAAAATAAGCATTTCGATTGCAAATTATTTTTATAGATGTTTTTCGGCTCCAAATACACCCCCCGATCAAGAATTGCTTTTAAAAATGAAAACAATTGAAAATACTGGTCTGATGATGGTTTTTGGGCTCTGTATTTTTGAAAAATAAACATCCCGATTGAGAATCGAATACACATCCCATTGGGGTCTGTATTTTGTAGAAATCCACATCCCGATTTGTAATTAAAATAATTAAGATTTTTAAAGAATTATTTCCGTAACACTTCGTACCTTTTTTTGATTTTTTTTAAGCCCTGAATAATTTAACTTTTTTAAAGGGTAATGACTAAGTATTTCCTATAAGGATGACACGTGAGTTTTTACTATAGCAATGACCAAGTATTTTCTATAGGGATGACACGTGAGTTTTTACTATAGCAATGACCAAGTATTTTCTATAAGGATGACACGTGAGTTTTTACTATAGCAATGACCAAGTATTTTCTATAGGGATGACACGTGAGTTTTTACTATAGTAATGACTAAGTATTTTCTATAGGGATGACACGTGAGTTTTTACTATAGTAATGACTAAGTATTTTCTATAGGAGTGAGAGAACTTTTCTTCTTAGCAAATAGCCAACTTTTCCCTATAAGGATGAGCTGGAACTATTTTCTATAAGAGAAAGATACACATCTTTTCCTTATAGGGATGAGCTGGAACTATTTCTATAGGGATAAGAGAATTTTTCCAGAATTTTTCTAAAAATAATATTAACTACGCTAAGAAAAAGAAAGGAGGTTTCTGAATCCGTTTTGCAAGACCAGCATGATAAAACTATAGTGGGGTACATGAAAAAAAATATTTAAAATTATTTTTACTACGGTTGAGTTCATGTCCCTATAAATTGGGAAGCCATATTGTAGTTAGAGAATTAATAGTTTTATAGTACTTTCCATATTTAAGTTTTACTACGTTAAGAAGTATTTATACTCGCTTAAACAATTTTTTAGTTTGTGAATTGCTATATTTTTTCAGAAATTGCTCTCGATTCTTTCAATAAAACAATCCTAAAAACCGATGTATTTTTAACCTTAGATTCCAAAACAAACACTAAACCAAATATTGAAATAAACAACAAACAGTTTGGAAAAAAGAAGAAAAATAACACAAGAACAATCTCTAAAAAAGAAAGAACAGTCAACAGATGAAATAAAGAAAATGGCTAATCAAGTAAAAATACTCTGGGAAAATCCTTGGGTAAAAGGAATAGCTATACTAGGGGCTGTATATGGCACTCTATTTATATCTAAGTACTTGATTAAAGAATATGCAGAAGTGGTAGCAGCTACAAAGAAATTAAGGGATGCACATAGGTTATAATACTCTATCCCTATGAATGTAAATACAATGAACAAAGTTTTTGGACAGGATAGTTCTACCGTAGATACTATTGCAACAGTTCTTAAAATTGTTACCGCGACTTATCTAGTCCTAAAAACCATTAAAACAGGGGTAGATTTATATTATCAAATTGAGGATAGAAAAAAACGCTTACGACAATAGATATATCTATCTTTTATTAACTTCAAATTCATCATTGACAATCCCCCAAGTGTTGCTACCAAAATCGATATGATGAATATTGATGTGTATTAAATAACTTATTTGATAGATATCCAATACATTATGGTGATTGGCTAACTTAAAACAAATTCTTATCAAAATTTCTTTTGAGGTTTCTTGTATTGGTTTTTCTAAACTATTGGAGGTTACCTTACCCATTGCAGGCATTTGGAAAGGACTCTTTGAACTAATAGAATACCAAAACCCCGATCCAGTAGCTTCAGGTAAAATATCCAGTAAAACATCATATTTTTCTGAAACTCTAATTTCAGGTTGTTTTTTTATGAAAATATCTAACTCTTGATTACAAATAAGCTTTTCGTTTTCGTCTAAAATTTGGATGAAAGATTTCTTTTTATCCTGTAGATATAAAGTATTTCCGATATGTAAAATCCCTTCTTCGACACCACCGATCATTCCTGATCTTGTATGCAAAGTATAATATTCAATACATACGGTGCTTTTATCACTGGATTTATTTTTGGTAACAAAGCATTTAATATCTGGGTGCAGTAAAGGTTGTATTTTTTGGTTTAATTGTTCGAAGTTCATATTATATTGAGTAATTCCAATTTTTTAATAATGAAAAAGCTAATAACTCCACAAAGAACCACTCTAAAACCAAAAACTCCAATAAATGTCAAATACTTCATTAATGATTATTTTTCTTTAGTTAATAAATAACTTTCATTAGGAGGGTTTAACATATAGATTTCATGACCACCCACATTAAAATAACCTTGTTTATCTTTGTATATTTTATAAATATCTCCTTTTTTATTTTGAAAGTGAATGGTATCTTTTGTAATATTTACTATTTCTATTAACTCTTCTTCTTTATTAAAATAAATTTTTGAAGACGCTTCTTTTATTTGAAACTTTACAGTTCCATCGAATTCTTCTCCCATATGCTCACCTCCATAATCAAAGGTATACACACCTATCCAGTTTTTAATATAAAATGATCCTTCTTTTTCTTGAAATATTTCTTGAGATTTTTTAGTAACTCTTGACTTTGAAGATTCTAATAAACCTTCTTTTTTCACTTCTTGCTTACAGGCGAATAAAAGGAAAACACTAAATATTAAAGCTACAATTTTAGAATTCATGATTTTAGTTTTTATAGTATTGATTTATAATTACCTCCTACATTTTTTTATTTCAAGAATGTCATAATTGTATGTTTTATAGCAATAAGCACCATTCCATTTCGGATCGTACGATATATAAAAACGAGAACCTACATTTTTTACTCCCTTATAATCTGTTTGATCCAAACATCAATTTATATAAAAACACACCTAGTGGAACAACCTAAATTAGGTTATTTATAAAATCCCTTAGAGAAATTAAAATTTAAACCTTTGGGACTTTTACTAACCAACTTTATTTTATCTATCCAGCTATCCCAGCAGATTCAACATAAATATTTTTTCCTTTTTTAGTTAGTTTGTACATAATATTTCTTTCAGAATAGTGAATTTCACCATCATCTTCATATTTTATCCTTTCCATAATATCAAGAATTATGTAATCATTACAGTCAATATTTTCATGTTTTAATTCAAAAGAATCAAAGTCATTTGATAAAAACAATTTTCTCAAGTTTGAGATATCCTCTTTTTTGAATTTTAAATTAGACGAATCAATTAAAGCTAAAGCAGGAGCAGAATCTTTACTAGAAATATACTTAAAGAATAAATTCAAATTTTCAATATCATTTTGAGTAAAGCAATTGGTATTATTTTGCGGCTTGTCATTTTTTGAAGGCTTTGTTTCGTTGCTTTGTATTATTTCCGCTTTATTAACTTCTTTAGTCTTTTCATTTTTCACTTCTTGCTTACAAGCAAAAATTAAAAAAGAGGAGAGCATTAAAATTGTAATATTTGATTTCATAATTGTAAGTTTTTTATCGTGTGGATTTGTAACTACCATCTGCATCTTCTGACATCTCAGGGAGATCAAAGGATTGAACTTTAAATTTTTTAGGTTTCATTATTGCAAATTCTTTACCAATACTGACAGTACCATGTTTTATTTGTTGTGTTCCTGATTTTCCAGAACCTTGATTGCCTCCTAAGCAAGCATGATAATCTTCTTCAATTAATCCAAATACAAAACAAAGAATTAAGATTAAATTATTAACCGAAAGTTTCTATTGCAACTAGCTTAATCTCTCCATCAACCTTTTCAAAAATGAAAATATGGGTAACTTCCATACCTGGAAAACTATTATTTATATTGTATGAAAAGCAATCTTCAGAACCTTTAATATTATCAAAATACTCAGCACCATTTAAGATTTGCAATGCATATTCTGGCATAACTTCCTTTAAACACAACTCCATAATAGGTTCAAAGTCTAGTTTAAGGGATTCTTTTTTCTTTTCAATGGATATATTTTTATCTATAGAGGAGAACTGAACTAAATCCATAATAGCTAGTGTATCCTTTTTTGTTATTGCAGTTGCGAGTTTTTTTCGGAACTTTTTAAATTCTAAACTATCACTTTCTTTTAAGCAGTTCGGGTTCTCTGTATTAAACTTAGATTGTTGTGATATAATTTTGGAAGTATCAATGACTGCTGATTGTAGTTTTTCAGTTTCAGAATTAGTAGTTGTTTTTTTGTCTGTTTTACAACTAAAAACGAATGATAAAATGATTATACAAACAATATGTTTAAGAACTTTCTCCATCTTTACTGGTTTTAATTTCAATAGTTGTTGCTTTTTTATTGGCTTCTTCAAAGCTTTGATAATGATGTTCTTCACTTAATAGTGTTCCACTCTTATAATCTTTAGGCATATAAAACCCTCTAAACTTTTTATAATGTACCTTAATTATTTCTCCTGCTTTGTTTCGTTGGTTCCAAGAAACAAATACATTCCCTGAGCAATCATAAGGGCTTACCTTAATTTGACTATTTTGATTCCCCCTAAAACAGCTAGCTTTTCAGAGCCTTTAACAGTTCCGTACACAAAACATACATGTCCCCCTTTTTTAGCTACCCCTTCTTTAGAGCAATCTGAAAATACAGCAATAGCACCATATAGAGGTTCAGACACTTTAATAAGCATATCCTTTGCTTTTAATTTACGTTTGTTATTCGCACCATTCCACATGGGATCGTCTGCTATATAAAAACGAGAACCTGCATGTCGCACTCCTTTATAATCGGTTTGGTCTAAAAACCAACTTACAAAGGAAGAACACCATGATTCTTCTAAGTCTTCGATTTTTGGAGTTTTTGGATTATCAAATAAATTACAATAATTATGATATTTCTTGATCATTGTGGTAAGTGGAGCTTGATTTTCAAAAACCCCTTTTGCATCTTTAGCCTCCTTTAATGCCACGTCCATCCAAGGAACTGTCTTTCCATCTTTACTATTCCCAGAATTACTACCAAATTCGCAGGTACTTGCATCCTTTTTACATGTATTTTTTTTGGCAACCCCTCGGCTATACCAACCTTCTACCACCATTTTAACCTCCCATATATAGGTTTTTCCGTTTATAAATCCACGTCTTTTTTTACCTTTTATTTCTTTTTTTATTGTTTCCCATTCGCCTTCTTCTTTATGAAAAGCAGGGTTATTAAAATAGGCATTACGATTATGATCCCATAAAACTGCTTTTTCATTACTACCTAAACCTGTAGATTTGGGGTTTAGTACAGAAAGATACACATCGGTAAGTGTTTTTATCTTATCTTTTTTACGGCTAATATGCTTTTCTACATAATCTAATTGCTTTAAAGCTGTCATTTTTTGTAGCTGTTTTTGTGTTGTATCCATATCTTTAGCAGTACTCTCACCAAATTGTATTAGTCCAAC
Source organism: Aquimarina sp. (assembly GCF_977115655.1). Taxonomy (NCBI): domain Bacteria; kingdom Pseudomonadati; phylum Bacteroidota; class Flavobacteriia; order Flavobacteriales; family Flavobacteriaceae; genus Aquimarina; species Aquimarina sp. The sequence goes on along the minus strand of NZ_CDSBKO010000055.1, from coordinate 6,542 downwards.
GTAGCCGTCTTTATTTTTTATACTCGGGTCAAAAGTACCTTCTGTTTCCAATGCCATTACTGCCATAAGCCAATTAGCACCTTTGTTATTTTTTTGTGGTAAGCCAAGGTTTTTTGCTATTTCTATTACTCGTTTTCTAAAGGAACAGGTTACAAATTTAGAATTCTTTTTATTTCCCCAAATTAAACTTTCGCAAGCATTTGTAGTATCGGAAAGCACTAACTAATCCTCACATTTTACTAATGTTACAGGATTTTCTCCCCCAATAGTATTAAAGTCTGATACTAGATGTACGCGTTTTTGTTGTTTGGCATCATAAAAACCATACCACCATAATTTTAACTTGCCTTTACCTACTGCTTCAACCTTTGCGATTATACTGTCTTTGGATATTTCATTCCAGTTTAATTTATCATTATATCTTGTGATACCAGCTAACATATCATATTTATAGTAATATTTTTTATCGGTCGAATTTTTGTTTTTTAAAATAGAAGATATAACCCTAGCTTGCATATCTTCTTTATTAAATAGGTCTATATAACTAGAGTTTTTATCATAATTATAGATTAATGGATCAAATGTTTCATCTGTACAATTAATTTTATAAGTACCTCTAATAAAATTTAAGTCACTATTATCGATTTCAATTAAATCTAAATTAGGTGTTTTATTGTATTTGAAATTTAACTTAGAAGTTTCTTGGTTTATTATTTCTTTTACCCTATCGGAGTGAAATGTTTTTTCGATGAGTTGCCATTGTTTGTTTTTTGCTTGTGAATAGTATATTTTATACTCTGTATTTTCTTTAATATCATTACATGAATTATCTGTTTCACTGTGATTTAAAAAATATTCATCAGTTATAACTATAGCCCACATATCAAAATTATTATACAGATACTCATTATCAAATTTCATTATATTTGTGCCATCTATAGATACAATATATTCCTCGTTTTTGTACCAGTGTTTATTTTTTTTCCATTTTAATTCATCATGATATTTTAAATAAATATCCGCAGAGAATTCCATCTCAAGATTGTCTTTTCTTTTACAAAAAGTAGAAGTAATAAACCAGTCATTAAAAACAGTAAATTCTTCTAAATAATTTTGTGCATCTAAAAAATCATAATCACTATAACTATTCTGACTTTGGCCTTCTTTACAGCTACTTAATAATACTGTTAATAATATCACATATATATCTCATAATTTTTTAGTATAATTAATCGGTCTAAAATACCCTATCCATCCTGAGTGGCTTGATAAAGCTCCTCCATTTCTTTTGTATACAGATGTTCTTGTACTATTTGTTATATTATCCCCTCCATTTGCTTTGCTAAATGATTCTCCACTAGCTTTAGTAATGGCTTCCAATATCCATACAGTATCTTTTGTTTTATCGTATTTGTACACTAAACCTGTATGACCATCATTCGAAGAACGTGACCAAACAAAAATATCACCAGTTTTTGGGTCTCCAGTATTCTTTATTAGTTTGTCAGGGATACTCCCAAGGATGGGGGTATTTTACTTTATAAATTGCGTTAGGATTTGATTTAAGTTCGCTTTCTGTTAAAGCTAGGCTTTCAGCCCACTCTAATCCTTCTTTAATTAATAAATCTGAATTCATAACTTTACCATCATGTTTGCTAGAATCTAATGTACAACTTCCATCAGCGCAATCATTTTTAAAAGCTTTTCTCCTGAGAAATCAGAAGCTTATAAATCTAAAGGAATTAGATTGTTTGATTTACCTTCATAAGTAATAAAAGAACTTTTAATGTATATTTTTCCTTTATTATTAATTATACTCAATATTGGAGAGTTTGTGTTTTCAAATGGTTCATAACCTCCGTTTATTGTTTTCTTAAAAAAGATCATAATTTCATTATCATCTTTTTTTGATAAGCATTCAAATTCAAAAAACATTTGCCTTCCTTCTCCTTTGAATAATATAAGATTGTCTTTAAAATTGATTTCATAGTCAACATCATCAACCCATTCGTTTGTACTTTCATTGAATACATTAGAATGAAAAAAATAAGTTCCTTTTAGATTTTTTATTCTTTCAGAGTTTATAGTAGTCTCTGTGTTTGTTAATAAACCTTTTTTGATACATTCTTGTGGGCTATAACAATCAATGCACTTTGGTTTGTTAATGAATTTTACTTTTTCTAAATCTAAACTATCTACATATAATTTATTGTTTATTTCCCATAAACTATCTTTATTCTTAAAAAACTTGAATTTAATTTCTCTGCTTTGATCATCTGTGAAATTTAATGAATAAACTATCGTATCACTTTGAAAAGAAAATTCTTTTATATTAAAATTAAATTTCTCCATACCTGCATCTTCAGAAATTGTATGTTTGAAAACATGAATTCTAGGATAAGAAGTATTACAATCTTGATATACTGTATATTTCTTATCAATTTGTTTTAGACCTAAAAAAACTCTATTAGTTAGATCTGCTTTTTCAGGATTTATTATTTGTTCTTTTGTTTGCTGCTTACAGGAAAAGCATAAAAGAGTTATAAAAATAGATAATATTGTGTTACAATGTTTCATGTCCCTTATTTCTTCTAATTTGAGTTACGGTAAATTTTCTACTATCTTCAGGTTTATTTCTTCCTGCATAAGCAGTTTCATTTATAAGCTTATTGTCTTTGATGATGAACTTGTACTTTTCTTTTTCTCCAAATTGAGTTGCCACATCCCAATATTGATAAAATACTTGTTCTTTTTCACATCCTCTGCCTACAATTATGACAAAGTGATCTGTTGTTTGTATATCTTGCTCGTTATTTATACCTCCGTCTAAAGTATGATCAACCCCAACTATTATTGGACGATTATTATCTAATTCTTTATTGATATATTTTATTCCTTCTTTACTTGCATTAAAATCATAAACTAACTTGGTATGTGAACCATCTTCTAATGCTAATTGATAAAAGGCATGTCGTTTCGTAGCATGTTCAATAACTGGTCCCTCAGAATTAATTCCAAATTCTTTCAGTATTGATTGACAAGTCAATAAACAATATTGATTTCCAGAACCTTGTTCTTTAAATTTTAATAGTGATCTTAAATCAATGTGTGTTTTTCCACAAGAACAATTATTCTCTATATAATCACAATCATCAATTACACAATTGTTCTTAGACTTACTTCCATTGTTAGACCAATTAATCAACTCTTCCTTAAATTCCCATACATAACTTTTACCCTCCTTTCCTTTATAATATTTTTTCTTTCCTTTTTCTATATAAAACTCATTTTCTTCTTTTTTAAAGGAAGGGTTAGCATCATAAGCAGATCTGGAGCTATCATATACTACATAGTATTGGTTTTTTCCTTGACCACAGGCAGCAGGATAGTTCACCGCCAAATAGAGATCAGTTAGTGTTTTTAATTTTCCACTAAAGCGTTTCTTTTCAAAATATTTAAGCACATAGTTAAGTTGGTACTCTGCGCTCATTTTCTTTAATTTCGCTTGGGTGGTTCCAATTTCGCTTGCAGCTGCTGAACCAAACTGTATTAGACCTGTATAGCCTAAAGAATTAGTTTCAGAAGGGCTAAATGATCCGCCTGTTTCAAATGCCATAATTGTCATAAGCCAATTGGCACCTTCTATCTCATCTTTACCTAAATTCAGCTTTTTAGAAATTTCCACAACTTTTCTCCTAAATTTACAGCTCACTTTTTTACCCCATATCAATTCTGGACAATTCTCACTACTTTCTTTATTAACAGCTTTATTTGGAGCAAAACTTGGTTCACTCCCCAAGATCACGGCACTATTGACCTCCATAAAATCCTTTAACGGTAAAGTCTTGGCTACTTTTAACATTAAAGCTATTATACGGTTGCTGTTTTTTTTGTTTTCTTCTTCGGTTTTGTTTGGGTTAGCTACATAGTAAGCCCTTGGGAACTCTACACCACTTTCTTTTTCTTTTAAATAAAAATATCTAGGTAATTCTGCTAATTTATGGTGTTTGTTTTCCCATTCTTTTGGTATAGTAAACAGAGCTTCGCCTTTGCCTTCTCCGTCTACTTTAAAACTAATTACATGCCCTTTTTGCTCCTTATCATCATAAGTGTCATATACACTATACTCATCTGTATGGTTATCGATTTTAACATCTTCCCATATTTTAAACTCTAATGGTTTATCTATATAATTTCTGGTATTAATTTTTATGGTTACCGTATCACCATATTTTACAATACCTGTATGCAGTTGGTTGTCTGTTTCGTATATTCTTAGGTTTACTATTGCCTGTTCTTTATCTACATGCAGATACCTTACTTTTTTATCGGGAGCGGGTATAAGTATATATTGATTCTCTGCTTCGGGGTCTTGCATAGTACCTTCTACCTCAAAATCCAGTGTTTCGATAGTAAAAAAGAATTCGTATTTATTATTTTCTTTCCAATAGCCTGGATTTCCATCTGGTATGGTGTACGCTTGGTTTATGATCCCGTTTCTTTCTTTTATCTCTATAGGTACTCCTGCATTTTTCTTAAAATCATCTTTTCCTTTTTGGCTTTCCCACACATTGAGTTGTAATTTTTCTCCTTGCAAGGCTTGTGTTTCTATATGTATGTATACAGTATGTTTAAAACCACTTTTGCTTATACTATTTCCGTTTTTATCTGCCCAATAGGCTTTGGTTATTCGAGATTTAATAGCTTTTAGCGGGGCACTTAATCCTTTGGGTTTTTCGGTAAATGCTTCAATATTCCATTCTCCTTCTTTTTCTGATGTACCAGTATAGGTAAGTTCGTTTTCATTTTGTAGTACCGTATGGGTATCTGGTTTTTGTCCTCTGTTATACCAACACCATTGGGGTTTTGGATCGCCCAATGCTGCATTATAAGGTAGTTGATAATGTGCGGTAAAGGTTACTTGATGGCGTTCTTTTTTTGTTTCCTTTTCTTTAAGTACACAAATACTGTCTTTATCGGCGCTGATTTTTTTTATATAATTTTTTTCTACCGTAAAAGTTATCTTTTTTTCAATATTCTCGTAAGTAGCTTTTACTACTATTTTTTTTGCAGTGGTGTTTTTTTGTGGAGGTATCGTTATTTGTGGTACTGTTTTATCTTTTGTAAAAGGAATGTTTTTACCATCTAATGTTGCTTCCCAAACAATATGCTTTGGGTTAAGATCATTGTCAGGAAATTCTTTTTTTGCACTTACAATTACTGTTTCACTAGGGCGTACCCGCAAGATTGCTGTTCGGTCTTTGCCATCGACTGCTAGTGCCAACCCTTCTATTTGTTGATATACAATATCCAGTAAGTTGTATGCTTTGCTTTTACTTTTACCTGTTATTTTATTAAATTTTGGGGTATCATTAAATGCTTCTATAGCATAAGCTCCTGGAGTCCTGTACGGAAAAGTAAAGGTGTCCCCCTGATCTACAAAGGTGTGATGATGCCCATAGGTGTTGTTTTCCTTTTTTACATATACTGCCCAATTTATAGCTGCTTTTTCTTTATCATCGATATTTTTTGGTTTATTAACCTTAAAAACCAGTGTTTTTTGATTTACATTGATCCTATAGGTGTCGTTTTTGGGCGAAAGAGAGATCGGTTCCAAAACGTTAATATCTTCAATTGGCTTGTTTTGGATTTTTTTATCCTCGAATGTTCCTGTTGCTAGTGCATGTACTTGTTCCTCTGTCAGCATACCGTAGGTTAGCATTACAGCCACCTCTGCGGGTACTTCGGCTACATCTGCTGCGGTAATCACTTGTGTTTGCCCGTGTGTGGTAAAGGTTATTTTACCTTTAAAACTACACTCGCCTTCGCTTTCTTCTAATAAAGCTTCGCCATTATTGGCTTGTGCTATTTTTATGGCTTGGTAGCTTTTATCCCATTTAGTAATATTAGGAATACAGGGTTTGTATTGCCCAAACCCTAATGGTTGTTGTAAACAGCTGCCAAAAGTACTAACGTTTTTTTGAAATGGTATCCCCAGATCCTGAGTTGTTGCCAAAAGTTTTTCGGCACTTTCTTTATCATTTATATAAATGTCCTGATGGCTTATTACTTTTAATAGTGCAGGCATTTTTTCTTTGCTTTGATCGCACCTGCATTCTGCCCCATGACATACGGGATACGTACCTGCTTTATCTGGTTTGCCTGACGGTTCTGGAGTGGTTTGTTGCTCTGTGGTTTGGCTACTGGTAGTTTCTGTAGTAACTGTAGCTGTACTGGTTTGGGTTGTGGTATCGGTTACTGTGTTTTCTTGTTCTGCTTCCTCTTCTTTAGGAACATCCATAGGGATGTTGATTTTTTGACCCAATTTCAAATTGCCCCAGTCCACGCTTGGATTGGCTTCTTTTATACGCTTATTCAATATTGAATAGTTTGCATCAGGATTATACTCCTTATATTTATTAAGGTATAAACTAATCAGGCTGTCCCTATTTTCCATTTGCATATTAGAAACCTGCCTCTTTATTAGATGTTTTATTGGGTCTTCCATAATACTTATGCGTTATGTAAAGTTAGTATAATTT
>NZ_CDSBKO010000054.1:0-41816 GCF_977115655.1 Aquimarina sp. | reverse complement strand
TTGGTCTAACAACTCTAAGAACCGTAAACGACCAGTTACGGGGTTCTTGCTTTTTACTTTATAGAACATATTAAGGTATAAGGAGATAGTAAATATTTTTTAGGTTGTATATCCAAAAAAGGAATCAGGATATCCATTTTTGTAGTATCTCCCACAAAAAAGATAAGTTGTACCCCAAAATTTGTAGTATGAACAGCAAATCTGCCTATCCCACGCGGTAATGAAGCGGGTATACCTGCAACCGCAAGTGGATACACTGACAAAGCTGCATGAAGCTCCCGGTTTTGAAGTACCCTACCCCTGTTAAGCAAGTGGGTGAACTGACAAAGTTACCGCGAGCTTTAACAGTTGTAGTACCCCGGGGTACTTATCAAGTGGGCAGGGGTACTTGTATAAGTGGGTCTGGCTTATATAAAAAACAAAAGTTACAAAGGCTATCCAAAGAATTTATAAATAAACCGCTCCTTTTTGTAAAGCGTATAAGCCAGAAGTAAGTTTTTTGTTTCAGAATCCCATAATTATAGATTTTGGATCAAATCCGGAATAATAAAACAGGTGTGTTTACCTCAAAAGACCTTCTGTTTGGTCAAAAAGACGAAAATTTTGACCTCAAAAACAGAAAATTCAACACAGCAGGTCGAAATTTTAACCCCGAGGGTTCAAATTTTAAGGTCTTGGGTTAAAAATTCAACTCCCCTGATTGCATTTTTGATTCTCGTTGTTAAACGCTTCGTCAAAAAGACGCGTCACTTGGTCTATTGGGTTAAACGGTCTGCCTTGCGGGTTAAACGTTTAACTCTGTAAGTCAAATTTTTAACCTTCAGGGTTAAAAATTTAACCAATGATTTAAAACACAAGAGTATTTGCCATAGAACTATATATCGGTTTTGCTTTGCATAAAATATCCTCTCTTGCAAACATATAAAAACAAAAAACCCTCTTAATCAAAGATTAAGAGGGTTAAGTACTGAAGGCGGGACTTGAACCCGCACGGCCTAATGGCCATTGGATTTTAAGTCCAACGTGTCTACCGATTCCACCACTTCAGCTTGGTATGTTTTTTTCTTAGAGCGAAAAACGGGATTCGAACCCGCGACCTCCACCTTGGCAAGGTGGCGCTCTACCAACTGAGCTATTTTCGCATACTATAGAAAACAGCTTTTAGAGATAAAAACGTTTTATTACGTTCAAAGGTCTTCTGCCAAAACTCTGAGAAGCTATTTTTCGTTATGTTTAATGAACTTTGCAATTCCTCATTGCGGATGCAAATTTAATACAATTATAGTAATACCAAAGTCTTTTTTGAAAAAAGAATAAAAAAAATTACATTTGAGAAGCTTTCTTCCTGGTTAACATACGTTTAATCTCGTTAAGCTTCATCAATGCTTCTACCGGAGTAAGCGTATCTATGTCAATTCCTAGTATTTCTTCTTTAATTTCTTCTAACAAGGGGTCATTTAAATTAAAAAAACTTAATTGTAATTCATCTTCCTCTTGCACTTCCTTAATTTTATCGGTAAGCTCTTCACTACTATGGGATTTTTCGAGCTTTTTAAGCATCTTATTTGCTCTGTTCAATACTTGTTGGGGCATTCCTGCCATTTTTGCTACATGAATACCAAAACTATGTTCGCTACCTCCGGGAACCAGTTTACGTAAAAAAAGCACGGTATCTTTTAATTCTTTAATAGATACATTATAATTTTTAATCCTCCCAAAGGTTTCACACATTTCATTTAATTCGTGATAATGCGTAGCAAATAATGTTTTTGGTCTTGCAGGGTGTTCGTGTAAAAACTCACTAATTGCCCATGCAATAGATATCCCGTCATAAGTACTTGTTCCTCTGCCTATCTCATCTAACAATACCAGACTACGGTTTGATATATTGTTAAGAATACTTGCTGTTTCATTCATTTCTACCATAAATGTAGATTCACCCATAGAAATATTATCGCTGGCTCCTACTCTGGTAAATATTTTATCTACCAACCCTATTCTTGCTTCTTCGGCCGGAACAAAACAACCCATTTGCGCCAATAGTACAATTAAAGCTGTTTGCCTTAATATTGCTGATTTACCACTCATATTCGGACCGGTAATCATAATTATTTGTTGTGTATCTCTATCTAATCTTACATCATTTGCAATATATTGTTCACCGGGAGGGAGTTGTTTTTCTATTACGGGATGACGCCCATTTTTTATTTCGAGATTATAAGATTCATCTATCAAAGGCCGCACATATTGGTTTTCTGTAGCTAACCGGGCAAAAGAGCATAAACAATCTAATTGCCCTATCAAAGTAGCATTAAGCTGCACTGGTTGTATATACTCATGCATCCAGATTACTAAATCGGCAAATAGTTGTTGTTCGAGAGCCAGGATTTTTTCTTCTGCCCCAAGAATTTTACTTTCATACTCTTTAAGTTCTTCGGTAATATAACGTTCTGCACTTACCAAAGTTTGTTTACGAATCCAGGTATCCGGAACCTTATCTTTATGTGTGTTGCGAACCTCTATATAATACCCGAATACATTGTTTGATGCTATTTTTAAAGAAGTAATCCCTGTATTTTTTGTTTCTCTTTCCAGCATTTTATCCAGGTAATCCTTTCCTGAAAAAGCAATAGATCGCAACTCGTCCAATTCTTCCAGATACCCGTTTGCAATAGCATTTCCTTTTATAATATTTACCGGGGCTTCTTCATTTAAAGTTTCTTTGATTTTATTACGAAGCAACTCGCAATCATGAAGGGTATCTCCTATTACTTTTAAGGCATCATTATTGCTGTTAGATGCTTGTATTTTTATAGGTACAATAGCTTCTAAAGAATTTTTAAGCTGAATAACTTCTCTTGGATTAACTTTTCCGGTAGCTATTTTAGAAATCAATCGTTCTATATCACCAATCTGCTTGATTTGATGCCTGATTTTTTGATGTAGTGTTACATTGTCCAAAAAAAACTGTACAACTTCATGTCGTTTTGTAATAGCAGAAATATTTTTAAGAGGTAATGCCAACCACCTTTTTAAGGTACGCCCCCCCATTGGAGAAATCGTTTTATCTATAATATCTAAAAGAGTTACTGCATTAGCAGCATTAGCGTGGTATAATTCAAGATTTCGAATCGTAAAACGATCCATCCAAATATATTGATCTTCGGCAATACGCTGTATTATGGTTATGTGCTGTAATTTATGATGCTGTGTTTCATTAAGATAATGCAGGATTACTCCTGCTGCAATAACCCCTTCCTGCAAATGGTCTATCCCAAAACCTTTTAATGTTTTTGTACCAAAATGTTTGTTTACTGTTTCGTCTGCATAATCTGTTTTAAAAGCCCAGTCTTCTATAAAAAAAGTGTGAAAATCATGTCCAAAATCTTCTTCAAAATGCTTCTTTTTGGGTTTAGAAATCAGCACCTCACTGGGATTAAAGTTTTGTAACAGCTTATCTATATGTGCAATATCACCTTGTGCTGTCAAAAACTCTCCTGTAGAAACATCCAAAAAAGCAATCCCTAATTCTTTTTTTCCATAATGTAAAGCACATAAAAAATTGTTGGTTTTACTTTGTAAAACCTCATCATTAAGGGCTACTCCGGGGGTAACCAATTCTGTTACCCCTCTTTTTACTATAGTTTTGGTTTGTTTTGGATCTTCTAACTGGTCGCAAATAGCAACCCTCTCTCCTGCTTTAACCAGTTTTGGCAAATAAGTATTTAAAGAGTGATGCGGAAACCCTGCCAATGCGGTTTCATTTTCACTTCCATTTCCTCTTTTGGTCAAAACGATATTTAAAATAGCTGCTGCTTTAATCGCATCTTTTCCAAAAGTTTCATAAAAATCTCCTACTCTAAACAATAGCAAAGCATCAGGATATTTTGCTTTGATAGCATTGTACTGTTTCATTAATGGAGTTACCTTTTTATCGTCTTTTGCTGCCAATGAAGTATAATTTTGTGAATCCCGCTAAAGTAGTTATTCTTCTATTTTTTTTAAAATATCCTATTGAGTAGTTATTCATTTTTATTCACAATCGTATTTGAATTAAAAAATGAAAGAATGATCTAACGAATAAATGATATTTTTGCAACGATGAAAAACAACAGAAAACTAAAAAACAGCGAACTCGACCGTAAAACGGTAGAAGAGTTTAAAGCTTCCCAAAAAACGCCATTAATTATTATTTTGGATAACATTAGAAGTTTAAACAACATTGGATCTGTGTTTAGAACTGCAGATGCTTTTTTGATTGAAAAAATATATCTGTGTGGGATCACTGCTACCCCTCCTCATAAAGATATTCAAAAAACGGCACTAGGTGCCACAGATACTGTAGATTGGGAACATAAAAAAGATACTTTACAATTAGTCCGGGATCTTAAATCTCAAGATATAAAAGTTGTATCTGTTGAGCAAGCAGAAAATGCAATCTTACTACATAATTTTACTCCAGAATCCAATCAAAAATATGCTGTTATTTTTGGCAACGAAGTCAAAGGGGTGCAACAACAAGTTGTTTCAGAAAGTGATAGTGTTATAGAAATTCCTCAGTACGGGAGTAAACATTCTTTAAACATATCGGTTAGCAGTGGTATTGTAATTTGGGATTTATTTAATAAATTATAAAAACAACTATCTCAAAAAACACTAAAGCCAGATACTCTTCTTCTGGCTTATCAGCAACCTTGACATTCCTAACCATTCACACTACTTTTTTTTATAAAAATATATTCAACTAGGGGATAACCTTATTTTATACGTCTTAATTATGTAAACACTATTATTTTAATTATAACTACAAGGCTATGCAAACTCAAGGCACTCTATCCCAAAAACAGAAATTTCTTTTTCTTGATCCAAGTATTTTCAGACACTACTGTTTTTCAATATAATACTAATATGGGGTAATTTTTAGCTATATCTGTGACAATGAATGTTACTTTTAAGGCAAAGCCCAATAAGTTAAATTCTTTGTCAAGGAAACAAATTTTATAATCACTTCATCTTAATTATTAAAACCAAACTTATGAAATCAAAGAAAAATACTTTTCTTTTTATCCCTTTTTTATTGTTTTCTATGTGTATTAATGCACAAAACAGTAATGACCGTGAGAGTATAAAAAGCCAGAGTAATATACAAGCTCTTTTAGAAATTGCTACAAAATCTAAAAACCAGTTTAATTCTCAAAAAGCTAAATTTAAAAATACTATTCCCCAAATGGTAACTAGCCAAGATGGAAGACTTGGAGTTTTATTTTCTTTTACCGATAAGGGAGAACCTGTATATGCGTATGATGATAATACAGATGCTGCTATTACAGGGCGAACAGACAAAATATGGGCAGGAGGATCTTCCGGACTTAATCTTACCGGAGCAGGAATAGAAATTGGGGTATGGGAGAGTGGTTATGCCAGACCTACCCATAAAGAGTTTGGTGGTCGCGCTTCTAATGGGGGAGATGGCGGATCTCCTAGCAGTCATGGAACCCATACGGGAGGCACCTTGATTGCTGCAGGTGTTGACCCTGCTGCCAGAGGAATGGCATCCGGAGCTACTATAAAAAATTACACCGCATCAGGAATGGTATCTGAAGCTGCTGCATTTGCTGCTGCTGGTGGTATATTGGCAAATAACTCCAACACTCCTTCTGGTACTTCTGGTGTTTATGATGCCAATGCTCGTGACATGGATGATGTTACCTATAATGCTCCTTTCTATTTACATTGTAAATCTGCAGGAAATAACGGCAGCCCTTACAACACTATACATGGTAATCAATTAGCAAAAAACCTGTTTGTAGTAGCCAACTCAAACGATGTTCTTAACTACACAGGTCCATCTTCGGTAACTATGGCTAATTCGAGTTCTTACGGCCCCCCTAATGACTGGAGAATTAAACCCGATATCACCAATAATGGTGTCGGAGTATACTCATCAGACTTTGGTAGTGATACAAGCTATAGTACTAAAACCGGTACTTCTATGTCTACTCCTGCTACCACAGGAACTATTGCTTTATTACAAGAGCATTATAAAAACCTGAATGGGGCATACATGAGAGCTGCTACGGCTAAGGCATTAATAATAAATACCGCAGATGAAGTTGGGGCAAACGATGGCCCCGATTTTAGAAGTGGCTGGGGATTGATAAATGCCGAAAAAGCAGCTGAGGTAATAAGCAACAATGGAAATTCTTCTTTTATGAATGAATTAACATTAAACAATGGCGGAACTTATACAAAGACCATTGTTTCTGATGGAACAACCCCCTTGGCATTAGTTATTGCCTGGAACGATCCCGCAGGAGCTGTAGGTTCGGGAAATAATCCGGTTTTAGTTAATGACTTAGATGTTCGCGTATCCAGAAACAATGACATTTATTCTCCCTGGATTATGGTTCCCAACGGAAGTTTTAATAATTACACAGATCCTGCTCAAAGAGGTGACAATTTTAGAGATAATGTAGAAAAAATAGATGCCGTTTTAGCCGCAGGAACTTATACTGTAACGGTAACCCACAAAGGCACTTTAACCAATGGGGGGCAAGATTTCTCTTTAGTAATAAATGGCATTGTCTCTAATTCTGACTCACAAGCACCCAGCGCTCCTGCTAATCTTACTTCATCAAACACAACTACTAACAGTACAACACTTTCCTGGACAGCATCTACAGATAATGTTGGTGTTACAGGATACGAAGTATTTCAGGGAGCTACCAGTATAGGTAAAACAGCTACTACCAGTTTTAATGTAACAGGATTATCCCCCGATATCGGATACAGTTTTACGGTAAAAGCAAAAGATGCAGCAGGCAATGTTTCTGCAAACAGCAATGTGGTTAATGTTACTACATTAACTCCAAATCCAGACACACAAGCACCAACAATACCCACAAATTTAATTACCTCTAACATAACTCAAACTACGGTAGATTTATCCTGGACAGCTTCTACAGATAACGTAGGAGTGACTGGATATGAGATATTTCGTGGCACTACCAGTATCGGCACATCAGCTACTACCAGTTTTACCGTAACAGGTCTTACTGCAGAAACCAACTATAGCTTTACGGTAAAAGCAAAAGATGCAGCAGGAAATATATCTGCAAATAGTACGGCTGTTAGTATTACTACATTAGGAACTCCTGCCTGTGCAGGTATCAATAGTTACCCGTATAGCGAAAGTTTTGAAACTAACCTTGGGGTTTGGACCAATGCTACTGGTGATGATATCGACTGGACAAGAGACTCCGGGGGAACACCCTCTAGCGGCACGGGACCTGCTACAGGGCAAGATGGATCTTTTTATTTATATACCGAAGCTTCTACCAATGTAACCCCTGCGGGAAGCCCTAATAAAATTGCATTGTTAAACAGTCCTTGTATTGATCTTAGCAGTGTGCCCGACGCATCCCTGGATTTTGGATATCACATGCAGGGTACTGCCATGGGATCTTTGCAAGTATTGGTAAGTACCGATAACGGAGTAAGCTATACTTCTATCTGGTCACAAAACGGAAGTCAGGGAAATGACTGGAACCAAGCCAGTGTTGCACTTACCGCTTATGCTGGTTCTGTAATCCAGTTACAGTTTAAAGCTACTACAGGATCAGGATGGAGCAGCGATATTGCTATTGACAATATCAAGATTGTTTCTGTTACCCCCGATACACAAGCACCAACCATACCAACAAACCTGTCTGCTTCTGGCATAACCCAAACTACGGCAGACCTTAGTTGGAATGCCTCTACAGATAACGTAGGAGTGATTGAATATGAGATATTTCGTGGCACTACCAGTATCGGCACATCTGCTACAACAAGTTTTACCGTAACAGGTCTTACTGCCGAAACCAACTATAGCTTTACGGTAAAAGCAAAAGATGCAGCAGGTAATGTATCTGCAAACAGTACCGCGGTTACTGTTACTACATCAGGTACTCCTGCCTGTGCAGGCATCAATAGTTACCCGTATAGCGAAAGTTTTGAAACTAACCTTGGGGTTTGGACCAATGCTACCGGTGATGATATCGACTGGACAAGAGACTCCGGGGGAACACCCTCTAGTGGCACGGGACCTGCTACAGGGCAAGATGGATCTTTTTATTTATACACCGAAGCTTCTACCAATGTAACCCCTGCGGGAAGCCCTAATAAAACTGCATTGTTAAACAGTCCTTGTATTGATCTTAGCAGTGTACCCGACGCATCCCTGGATTTTGGATACCACATGCAGGGTACTGCAATGGGATCTTTACAAATACTGGTAAGCACCGATAACGGAGCAAGCTATACCTCTGTATGGTCACAAAACGGAAGTCAGGGAAATGCCTGGAACCAAGCCAGTGTTGCACTTACTGCTTATACTGGCTCTGTAATCCTGTTGCAATTTAAAGCTACTACAGGGTCAGGATGGAGTAGTGATATTGCTATTGACAATGTTAAGATTATTTCTGTTGCTTCTACTACCAGAAATACTACTATGGATACGGAAGACAACCATGCTAAAGATAGCCTAAGTATGTATCCCAATCCTATAGAATCTGGTGTATTACATGTTAAATATGTAAACTATGCAGAAGCACACAGTTCTGAAGCTATAATCAGGGATATGTTTGGGCGTGAAGTTGACAAAATTGTTCTAAACTCTAAAATAGTTAAACACCCTATTGACAACTTAAATGCCGGAGTTTATTTTATAGTAGTCAAAACAAAAAAAGGAGAAGTAAGTAAAAAGTTTATTAAAAAATAGGAATACTCCCCTTTTAGTTTTTTGGTTTTTTTTCATAAGAGGCTGTCCAATTTTCGGGCAGCCTTTTTTATTCAAACACACTTTATTGAACGGGTATCAGCTACAATAAAGCTTAGTATCATTCACTTAAGTTAAGAAACAGAGCTTAGTTTTTTCATTTTTTAAGAATCCTTGCATTTTGATATATAAGCAGTGTTTTTTTATACTTGTCTCCAACATTTTTGTATTGAGCAAACAAAGTGGTGCTTACCCCAGGCACTGGCCGTGCATGATAGCCCCCATACGACTCTTGTTGTACAAGTCTACATACTTAGTTGAAATATTCAATATACCTGTGACAGGGTTAAATATGAAAGTATATTTATCTAAAAACGTCTTATAAAAAACTCATAATCAGGCTTGCTCTGTAGCATCGGCAGTATAGGAAATATTTTGCAAGTCTTTTCTGAAAAACAATTTGTTTATTAGATTTAAACCAGGACGATCCGCTACCATTACAAATAAAGGGATCAAAGCATGCGGTAGTCTTATTAGCACCTCCCAGGTCCATTGACTAAAAGTATTTCCTAAGAAGTCCACATGAAAATGCCCTACCAAACGTGCTATAGCGGTAAGTCCTCCCCAAATAAATGCATACACCAGAGCTGCATAAGAAATCCTGGGGATAAAAATAGCTATTGCGATTACAAAATCGAGTATCCCTGCTATTTTAAGAAGTAAGTGTGCACTTGGTTCGTTCATAGGCAATGAATTTAACGTCATATCTATAAAACTACCCGGTCTTGGATAGTATCCCACAGCATACAATCCATGGCAACTAAAGGTTAATGCAATTGCAATTAGCGCAATCAAACGTATTTTTTTAAACTCAACAGTAGTAAATAAAACTAAGTATAATAATACCGGGCTTAAAAACTGAATAGTATATTCAAAAAACTGTCCTACATGAAAAAATTTTTCTTTGCAATATAAAAGTGCCAGAACAAAAAGACCAATACTTCCTCCTATTAAAAAGAGTTTGCCCAACCTTTTCATGTTTGGTTTTATAAGTAACGTAGCAATAGCACACATAAGGTAAAATACCCCTATTGTTTTTATAGAAAATGAAATTGTGCTTGCTGCAGAAAGACTGGTTACATACTCATTCCAGGATACTCCAAAAATATTTTCAATTACACCTTTCAGGATGCCTTCATCCCATAAAAAGGCTCGATATGGAGCATCCCAAACAATGTGTTGATAAGCTCTGCCTATAAAAATTAAAAAGGTGGATAGCTTTAATATTGTTATTAATTGTCGTTCTGAGTTAGAAGATTGTGCCATGGAGTTTGTGTGTTTAATTAATAGCATTAAAAATAAGGAAAAAAAGCCTTTTATTAGTCCTTAACCATCTATAAAACAGGTTAAAAATCATGTTAACAAGAAACGCATCTATCCAAAAACTAGTTTGTTTATATATTATTTTATAAGCAATACATAAATTTTAATTTATAGACCTAAATTATTGTGCTATTTTTTCAACAATAGATATAAAATCAGACCTATTTGCCATAAAATCCATTTCTGATACATCTATAACTCTTACATTAAATTCTGATTGAGATTT
The DNA here is from genome assembly GCF_977115655.1 of Aquimarina sp. Taxonomy (NCBI): domain Bacteria; kingdom Pseudomonadati; phylum Bacteroidota; class Flavobacteriia; order Flavobacteriales; family Flavobacteriaceae; genus Aquimarina; species Aquimarina sp. The sequence continues at coordinate 31,449 of NZ_CDSBKO010000054.1, read as the reverse complement.
TATAAATTGCAGATATCCTTTATTAATTTTATCCAGATACTCCGCAGGTATTTTTTGTTCATAGTCTCTCCCTCTCTTTTTTATATTTTGCAAAAGGCGTTCTGTATTTTGATATAGATACACATACATACCTGGTTTTGCTAAATTTTTGTACATAAGATCAAAAACTTTCTTGTACAACATAAATTCATCGGATTGTAAAGTAACTTTAGCAAAAATCAAAGATTTAAACACATCATAGTCACTCACTACAAAATCTTTGAATAAATCAAATTGCGCTATATCTTCTTGTAACCTTTGATAACGATCTGCAAGAAAAGACATTTCTAAAGGAAAAGCATAACGCTCCATATCTTCATAAAACTTTGGCAAAAACGGGTTATCTGCAAAACGTTCCAGAATAAGTTTTGCATTAAATTCTTTAGCGATTAACTGTGCCAAACTTGTCTTGCCGGCACCTATATTCCCCTCTATGGTAAGATACTGAAATCGGGATAAGTTATAAGCATCTTTAGGAAATACCACTCTATCTTTAAGTCGTGTTATTTTTGAATTATCCGAAGTAGTCTCTAATAATCTTTTTACGGTTTGTTTCCGTTTTGGATGTACTACATCTCCTGCTATATCTACCAATGGCTCTAATACAAATTTTCGATCTTGCATTGCTGGATGAGGTAACATAAGCTTTTCAGTTGTTATAATTCCTTCTGAAGAAAAAATAATATCCAAATCGATTGTTCTTGCCTGATATCCATTACTATCTGTTCTTTTACGTCCTAATGTCTTTTCAATTTTTAATAAAATATCTAATACCTCAATTCCTGACATATTAGTCTGTATTGCAATACAAATATTATAAAAATCGTGACTATTAAACCCCCATGCGGGTGTTTGATATACACTGGATATTGAAACTACATCTCCAATCATTTTATATATTTCGTTAACTGCTTTTTGAATGAAATCTAAACGATTTCCTATATTACTCCCTAATGAAATATGTATAAGATTGGGTGTTTTCAAGATTGGAAAATTTATATTTTGACAAGAACTACTTAATTTTAAGAGCAAATTAAACAAAACAAAACCACTTCACCTTATTTTTGTATGAACTATTATTAACTATTATTTTGGTCAAAACTACTCTATCCCTTAAAGACAAACGCACTGCTTATAAAATATATCTTATTCTGGGTGCCCTTTTTATATCCTCATTAGTGGTATCTAACTTAATATTTCAGAAATTCTTTTATTGGGATTTTTTTGGACTATATACTTTTGAAATTTCTGTTGGCATCTTACCATACCCTATTACTTTTTTGATTACAGATATTATAAGTGAGGTTTTTGGAAAAAGAAAAGCTAACCAAGTTGTTACTGCTGGTATTTTTGCCTCATTCTTTGGGTTACTTATTGTTTATGTTTCTTCTATAGTCCCTGCAACTACATGGTCTCCTATAAACGACCAACTATTTAATCAGGTTTTTGGCGCTACTGCAATTGCTGTACTAGCTTCGATGATGGCATATCTTTTTGCTCAGTATATTGATATTCAGGTTTTTCATTTCTGGAAACGAATTACCAAAGGAAAACATCTATGGTTACGAAATAATTTTTCCACTTTTTCTTCTCAGTTTATAGATACTTTAACTGTTCTTTTATTATTATGTTCTTTTGGGATATTACACTGGGATCGTTTTGGAATATTACTACTAAATGGTTTTTTATTTAAGGTCTTAGTAGCTGCTTTGGACACCCCTGTTTTATACCTGTGTGTGTACCTAATAAGAAAACGATTTCAATTAAAACAAGGAGAAGAATTAGCCCTAGAAATTTAAAACCTAACAAATAGTTAACTTAAAAAATGTAACACCTATCTTTGTATATCGTTACTTTATCTTAAAATTATTTTATGATGAAATAAACAGAATTAATAAATTTGAAATCACCTGCAACTATTTGTATAAAGTATAGACAGACCATCCTAAACACAAGTTTTATTATTTAAAAAACAATATATAAACAGATGAAAAAAGCCCTCAAAATTCTTGGTATTTTTATATTAATACTTATTATAGCTATTATTTCTATCCCGTTTTTGTTTAAAGGTACCATACAGGATAAAGTACGCTACCTTGTAAATGAACATGTAAATGCAAAAGTAGATTTCGCAAACATAGACATTAGTCTTATCAGAAGTTTTCCTCAGGCATCTGTAGTTATTGATAATTTTTCTGTAATAAACCATGCTCCTTTTGAAGGAGATACGTTAGCATATTCAAAAAGAATTGCTCTGGATATGTCTGTAAAAGAATTGTTTAAAAGTGCATCTGAACCTATTAGTGTAAAAAAAATAATCATTGACGAGGCCAATATTGCTATCAAAACAGATTCTTTGGGAAATTCTAATATAGATATTGCCAAAAAACAAGACATTAAAGATACACCACAAGAAAAAGACAATGGAGGCTCTTTTAGTTTTGCTTTAGATCATTATGAAATAAATAACAGTAAAATATTATTTAAAGATGATGTAAGTAAAACTATATTATCTATGACAGAGCTTAATCATAGTGGAGATGGGTCTGTATCTGGAGAAAAAATAATTTTAGATACAAAAACTAATACCGAAGCATCGTTTAGCCTTGATAACACTAAGTACCTAAATAAAAACAAACTGCAGCTTGATGCTCAAATAGAATTGGATCTTAAAAATCAAAAATATTCTTTCAAAGAAAACAAAGCATTAATTAATCGATTACCACTCGAATTTTCGGGATACGTTCAATTGTTCGAAAAATATACAGATGTAGATCTAAGTTTTAAAACACCATCGTCTGATTTCAAGAATTTTTTGGCAGTGATTCCCGAAGCGTATGTTAAAAATCTGGATGGAATACAAACCAGCGGAGACTTTTTAATTGATGGTATTATTAAAGGAAAATCTGATGATACCTATATCCCAAAAATGGATATTAAAATTGTTTCCAACAATGCTTCTTTTCAATATCCCGATTTACCCAAAGGAGTTAAAAATATTAATATAAATACGCAAATCAAGAACGATACCGGATTAGCAGATGACACCTATGTTAATATCGATAACTTAACTTTTAAAATAGATCAGGATTCCTTTGCAGCAAAGGGTAGCTTAAAAAACCTTACAAAAAACATGATAGTAGACATGATGTTAAAAGGTACATTAAATTTGGCGAACTTAAATCAGGCATATCCTTTGCAACTTGAAGAAAAGCTAAACGGTATTGTTAAAGCAGATGTAAAAACCAATTTTGATATGCAATCTTTAGAAAAAGAACAGTATCAAAACATAAAAAGCTCAGGAACAGCCAGCATATCTCAATTTGCATACACTTCTGCCGATACCCCAAATGAAATAAAAATAGAAAGTGCTAATGTGAGTTTTAATCCTGAAACTATCACATTAGACAAAATGCAGGCAACCACAGGCCGATCAGACCTTAATGCCACAGGAACTATACAAAACTTAATGGGCTTTTTATTTGCTAAACAAGATTTAAAAGGAAATTTTGATGTTAATTCTAATGTTTTTGCAGTAGATGATTTTATGGTTAGTGAAGAAGAACCTGAAGACAAAGTAGCAAGCTCTGATACAAAAAAAACTACCGAAGATGAAACTATGCGTATTCCTTCATTTTTGGATGCCACTCTAAATTTTAATTCTAAAAAGGTATACTATGACAATCTGGAATTAGAAAACACAAAAGGAACTGTAAAAATAAAAGAGGAAACCGCTTTTTTAGAAAATGTAAGCTCTAATATCTTTGATGGTGGTATTGCACTTAACGGTAATGTTTCTACCAAAAACAAAGTGCCCACTTTTGATATGGCTTTGGATTTAAGTAAAATAGATATCGTAAAATCTTTTAATAATCTGGATTTAATAAAAAACCTTGCTCCTATTGCAAAAGCACTTACAGGTAACCTTAATACTACCGTAAAATTAAATGGTAACTTAAATGAGAACCTTATCCCTGTTTTAACTTCATTAAAAGGAGAAGCCCTTGCCGAAATCCTAAACGCACAAGTTTCTACTACTAAAACCCCGTTTTTATCCAAACTGGATAACCAACTTAACTTTATAGACATAGATCAGTTAAACCTAAAAGCGATCAAAACCAATCTAAGTTTTAATGACGGAAAAGTAAATGTGAAACCTTTTGAATTTGATGTAAAAGGAATAAAGATTACTGCCGGAGGTGAGCATGGATTTGATCAAAATATGAATTATACTGTCAAACTTGACGTTCCTGCCAAATATTTAGGAAATGACGTAGGAAACCTGATGTCCCAACTTGATGAAAAAGAAGCCAGTGCAATGACTGTGGGTATACCAATAGGTATTTCTGGTAATTTTACCAACCCAAAAATAGACTTAAATCCGGGGCAGGCAATAAAGCAGCTCACCCAACAAATAGTAGAAAAGAAAAAAGAGAAAGTTAAAGGGGAAATAAAAGATAAAGGCACAGAAATCCTATCGGATTTACTGGGGTCCAAAAAAGAAAAAGACTCTGCTAAAACAAATACCGAAGAAACCCTAAAAAATACTGCAAAAGATATTCTTGGTGGTTTTTTTGGCAAAAAGAAGAAAAAGGACTCTACCAAAACAAACAACAACTAAAACGTATTTATAATTGTTTGTTTAACATAACCCAAAACCCCTCTTTATAGTATAAAGAGGGGTTTTGGGTTATTATTATCTATCACAATAAATTTGGTAAAACCAGGTTAACAATTTAGTAATATATCAACTACAATAAAACTATACATATAATCATAATTTTAACCTCAATATTAAATCCCCCTAATTATGAAATTAAATAATATTATATTGGTTGTTTGTTGTTCTCTTTGTTTCATGTCTTTTTCACAAACAAAGATTGACGACAATCAAATGGCCTGGACCACAGGATGGACAAGTTTTGATCCTAATAACAAAGAATACCCTGAACCAGAAGAAATACTCCCTAATATTATTGATCGTGATTTATATCTTAAAAATGATATAACCTATTTAATGTCCGGAAATGTATATGTAATTAACAATGCTACTTTAACGATACAAGAAGGCACAATTATAAGATGTGATGTAAAAAACGAAACCAGTTTGATTGTTACAAAAGGGGCAAGATTAATTGCAAATGGAACAAAAGGATCTCCAATAGTATTTACTTCAAATAACCCTAAAAAAACCAGAAAATCCGGAGATTGGGGAGGTGTTATTATTGCAGGGTCGGGAAAAATTAACTCGCCTGCTGTTTCTAAAGTTATAGAAGGAAATTTTTTGCCACAATATTCATTATATGGTGGAGTAGACGAAAATGAGCTAACAACAATAATGACTTATGTAAGAATTGAATTTGCCGGAAAAAAAATTAATCAATCCAAAGAATTAAATGGGCTATCCCTTTATGCCCTGGGAAATAAATCTATCCTGAACAACATTATGATAAGTTTTTCTTCAGATGATTCTTTTGAGTGTTATGGGGGAAATGCAAATATGCATAATCTTATTTCTTATAAAGCAAAAGACGATGATTATGATTTTACTTTGGGATACAAGGGAGAGCTGGATAATATTTTGGCTATAAGGCATCCGTATATAAGTGACACAAGTGGTTCTTTTGCTATTGAGGCAGATGGCTATGACAAAAGCGAAGGATTTCTTATTCCAGAATCTTTATCCAACATACATATTAAAAATGCCACCTTAATAAACTTATCTGATCAAAGTAACTATATGCATACTACTGCTGCCATTTCTTCTAAAAACCTGGCCAATATTAGCATCATCGATTCTCAAATATCCGGATTTGCTAATGTTGTTAAATTTGACAAAACGTACCAATCTTATTCTGATCTTCAAAAATATTTTTCTTTAGAAAATAGTATTTTCAATGTTCACAGCACCTCCGTTATAACAAAACACGAGTCTAAAATAAACGGAGATCATATACTTAAATACAATATGTATACAAACAACTTCAGAAATGCAGATGATTTATTTACAGATCCGTTTAATGAACAAAATCCGAAATTCACATTAAAAGAATCTGAGAATTATACTGTAATGCAATAAGTTTAAACCTTTTTAATAAAATTATTTGATAATGAAATTACTTGGTACACTTTTCTTTTCTCTTTTTTTAATAAGCATTAGTTCTGCCCAAAGCAAAAAAAATGTATTCTTTGATCAAAAAAAATTAATTAACAAATTTCATACAATAGATGAACTGGAGGATTTAAAAAAAGGGGATTTAATACAACTTTATACCGAAAGAATTAATGAAATTACTATTGTTCTACCTTATTTGGCTTTAACAAATGAAGCAGGGGTTAAATTATCAGATATTGGTATCAAAGAAAGTTCGGACCATTTAAAATCACTTGATAAGCACCATGCTATAATTACTAATGCACTTGAAAACACAAAAAATATTATTTCAGAATTTATACCTTATGCCGATACAGAAAATATAGTTTGGTCTATTTTGTATTTTGAAGAGGTTATCAAAAAGATTAGAATAGGTACCAACGGAAATTTTTAAATTTTCTTCACAAATTTAATTACGATTGGATCATTTAAATAAAAAAATCAGCTATTCTGCATAGTTGATTTTTTTTATTTAACCCGGGTAATCCGGGTTAAAGTATGATGTACAAAAACAAAAATATTTTTCACAAAGTGTATTTCGTCGGTTTTATTTTGTTTTTGACAAGTATTTTGAGCGCCAATTTCCTTGTAAACCAACGTAAAAACAGCAGGGAAAACACCCCTTTTTTTTATAAAAAAACTCAGGACCACCAAACTGTTTACAGAAGCAGAAAAAAATAACCACAAAACATAATACCTTAAATTTCAATTGTTTAAAAAAATAAAATGTAGGAATTTTACTTATAATATTATATTAATTTAATCAAAAATATCGACAAACGTATAAAGTTTACGGTAAAAACGTAACCAACTTTATCAAAAGTATTTTATCTTAGTAACTCCAGAATTGGCAGAAAGAAATTTCCTCCAAAAGAGTTTAACCCCAAAATAAACTACTATCATGAAAAGATGTTCTCTACTAACAGCTTTTATTTTATTACTAATATTTAATTCTGCCCCAGCTACTGCTCAGGATTTTAATGAAAACAATGACAGATGGCTTAAAGGATGGACAGATTTTGCTCCTAACAACACTGGTTATCCAGAAGCTGAAGAGAAATTGCCTAATATAATCTCAAATCACACATACTTAAGAAACGATATTGTTTATTCAATATCTGGAAATGTATATGTAACCAATGGAGCCTCCCTAACCATACAAGAAGGCACTATAATACGATGTGACTATGAAAATCCGGCAAATCTTATAATAACCAAAGGATCAAAGCTAATAGCTGCAGGATCCAAAGCGTATCCCATTGTTTTTACGTCTAGCAAGGCATCCAGGTCCAGAAATAGTGGAGATTGGGGAGGTATCATAATTGCAGGATCAGGAAAAGTAAATACCGTATCCGGAAGTGGTATAATAGAGGGTAGTTTTGACCCTGTTTATTCTGTATATGGAGGAAATCAAATAGACGAAGAAACTACTATATTGAGATATGTAAGAATCGAATTTTCTGGTAATGTTTCAAAAAACGGAATAGGATCTAATGGATTATCATTATATGGCATAGGAACTTCTTCTATCATAGAAGACATAATGGTAAGTTATTCTGGAAACGACTCTTATAATATTCGTGGAGGAAAAAACAATATAAGTAAATTAATTTCTTTTAAAGCACAAGGAGATGATTACCAAATATCTGAAGGTTTTAAAGGCAACCTAAACAATGTGCTTGCTATTAGACATCCATACATAAACAGCCCCCAGGGATCACATGCTATTAAATTAGATGGTTTTAATGTAGATACAGGACTCCTAAAACCAGGTGCAGTAACCGACGTTACCATAACCAATGCCAATCTTATCAATCTATCCGACAAAACTAACTATCAACATACAACAGCAGCTATATCAGCCTCTAACTCTGCTATTACTTATATACACAATTCTAAAATATCCGGTTTCTCTGATGTAGTAAAATTTGACCAGTCGTATACATCTTTGGCCATAATCCAAAAAGCTTTTATGATGGACAATAGTTTTTTTAATATCCATGGCAAAGGTATTGACTCCAACAATCAAACAATTAATGGAACTTTGGATATTTTAAAATATAATAGATTTACAGAAAAATTTGTAAGCGTTAATGATTTATTTAGAGATCCTAATAGTATTATTGCCCCAAAATTTCAATTAAAACGATCTTTAAACAATTATATGGTAATGCAATAAATTTCAATTCTGGTTATATAAAATCAATTTTAACCCAAATAGCACACTACAAACATTATGTCAAAAATATTAATCCATTTTATATTCATCCTTTTTATTACTATAAGTCCGATATTTGCCCAGGAAGCAACAGATGCTATATTTTTTACACAAAGAGACCAAATAAATAAATTTCACACGATCAATGAGTTACAAGACTTAAAAAAAGGAGATTTGGTAAAACTATATCAAGACAGGGTCGAAGAAATAATGATTATACTCCCCTTTTTATCATTGGTTAATGAACCGGGAGTTAGATTAAATGACATCGGCATTAAAGAAGATTCAAGGCATGTTAAAATACTTAGAAACAATACCCAGTCTACTCAAAAAAGTTTAGAAACAACAAAACAAACTATAGAAGAACTAGTACCGTATGCTGATACTGAAAAAATTATTTGGACCATTCTTTATTTTGAAGAAGTGATTAAGAAAATGAGAATAGGAATTAATGGCAACTTTTAAGAAAATAATTTGTAAGTGTTTAATATTATATTTACTTAGGGTTAGGGGCAACAATTGTTGCTCCTGTTTTTTTATCTTAAGTATTTGTTGTAAGATTATTTTATTTGCCACTACTAAGTGTTTATGACATCATTACTATTATATCTTTTGGCAGGTATTTTTGTATCTATTACAGGAGCATTACCCTTGGGGGCAGTTAATATAGCAGTTATTAACACCTCTGTAAAAGAAAATATCAAAAAAGCATCTTATATAATATTTGCAGCAGGTACAGGAGAGTTATTTCTAGCTCTTTTTGCTTTGAATTTTAGCAAAGAGCTGTCTGCCTTTTTTCAAGATAACCAATGGATACAAATCACTTTTAGTATATTTTTTTTGAGTCTTGGAATCTACTTTATACTCTTTAAAAACCAAAAACAGAAATATAAAAACACTTTAAAAACCAAACTCCCTGATTCAAAACTAATAACAGGGTTTTTATTGGCTATATTAAATCCACCTGTAATTCTTTACTGGATTCTATCCATTTCTATAGTCAATAAATATATTTTTGAACTTACCCCCAAAATCCCATTACTTTTTCTTCTTCTTTTTTTCTTTGGCATCTATTTGGGCAAAACAGGGACTTTATTTTTTTATGGCCGGTGGGGAAACAAAATGGTGCAACAAAAAGGAGTATCAAAATCAAAAATTTTCAGAGTTATAGGAATCGTATTAGTTGCTATTTCTATTTTTCAAAGTATTAAATTATTTATAGAACTCATCTTTACTTTTTCTATTTCCTAAAAAATGGCTGAAATTCACCCATATTTCGTTACTTTTCTTGCCCATAGCACTGCTATAGCTTTCAAAAAGTGCCTCATCTGGTCGAATTTCAACTCATTTTCGGTTAAAAACAAAAAGCCAAGATGAGTTCATAGATTAAATACTCCTGCTATGTGTAAAATACTGTTTTTTTGAATATTTATACAAGTATTTTCATACCATCTATCCTATATTTGTTGGCTAGTTTAATAAAATATATTGTATTGTGACTACAGATAACCTCAATTCTAAATTAAGAATATCAAAAGAAGAAATGCAACAATATGGATACAAAATCATCGATCATATTGTAAATCATTTTGAAACTCAAAACACAAAAAAACCAGTGACATTTGCTTCCAGAGAAGAAATGGATTCTATATTTACAGAAAACATTCCTGAAGAACCTACGCCAGCAAATGAAGTTTTGGATTTTGTAATGAATACTATTATACCAAACAGCAATATTGTATCACACCCAAAATCCTATTCGTTTGTACCAGGGCCAAGCAACTATATAAGTGTTATGGCAGACACCATCGCCACTGGGTTTAATATATTTTCTGGAGGGTGGGCAGCTTCTCCTGCTGCCGCAGAATTAGAAATAATAGTAATGAATTGGTTACTTAAAATTTTTGGGTTTCCTACAAAAAAAGGAGGGGGCATATTTACCAGTGGCGGGTCTATGGCAAACCTTACAGCACTTGTAACAGCCCGAAGGATAAAATGCGGGGATGATTTTTCAAAAGCAATAATTTATCTGTCAGATCAGGCACATTCTTCAAACATTAAAGCTATAAAAGTAATTGGTTTTAAAAAAGAACAAATTAGGATCATCCCAACAGATATAGAATTTAAAGTCGCTTTGAACAAATTAAAAAATGTGATCGCAAAGGATCGTCTTGAAGGCCTGATACCTTTTTGTTTTATAGCTTCTGCAGGAACTACAAATACAGGAACAATAGATCCTTTAAACGAAATTGCAGATATATGTGAGAAAGAAAACTTATGGATGCATGTAGATGGTGCTTATGGAGGGGCTGCAATTTTATCGAACAAAGGAAAACAGCTTCTAAAAGGTATTGAACGAGCAGACTCACTAACCGTAGATCCCCACAAATGGTTTTATCAGCCCTACGAAATAGGCTGTTTATTAATCAAAGATCATAACTGGTTAAGTAGTACTTTTAGTGAAAAACCAGAATATTTAAGAGATATTGAAGGAAATGAATCTGAAATTAATTTTTATGACCACGGTATCCAGTTGACACGTCGTTTTCGTGCATTAAAGTTTTACATGTCTATAAAAACATTTGGGTTAAAATCCTTCAAAAAAGCAATACAATACAATATAGACCTTGCCGAGCAAACAGAAGAAATTTTAAGAAACAGTATCTATTGGGAAATTACCTCTCCGGCAACGCTGGCTATAATTAATTTTAGATATAATCCTATTGGGCAAAACTTATCTGAAAAAGAACTCGATCATATTAACCAAAATATTTCCAAAAAAATAGTTGCTTCAAGAGAAGCTTTATTGGTAACCACCATTTTACAAGGTCAGACTGTATTAAGAATGTGCCTTATAAACCCCAGAACAACTATTGATGATATAAAAAGCACATTACAACAATGTGAGCAATATGGAAAAGAAGAAATAGAACTAATTCAAAAAAATGCTGTTTAAGAAATCTTCAAATTAACCACATACCCTTCATTATTTCTAACATTAAAGACTGTATTGTCTTCAAAAATAAGATATTGTCCTTTTATACCTTTAAGAACACCAGTAAACTCTGGTGTTTTTTCCAGGTTAAGGCTTTTTAATTTATCCGGGTATCGCAACACCGGAAAATGAAGTTCTGTTTCTTTTCCATTTTCTATAAAATACTCCTTTACTTCCTCTGGCAAAAAACTCTTCAATTTATTTTTAAATTCGATCAGGTTTTCATCTACTATTTCATTTTTGAGCATAGTCCTCCAATTCGTTTTGTCTGCCACCTTTTCTTTTAGGGCAACCTCGGTAATACCTGCCAAATAGCGGTTAGGAACTTCTACAATCTCTATTGCTTCATGAGCTCCCTGATCTATCCATCTGGTAGGTATTTGTGATTTTCGGGTTACCCCAACTTTTACATTGCTCGAATTGGCCAAATAAACAATATGTGGCTGAAGTTGCGCTTTTTTTTCAAACTCAATATCTCTATCCTCGATCCCCAAATGAGCAGTACTTAGCTCTGGATGCATTACCCAACCCCCTACTTGTGGTTGATTATAAAAATCATCATAACAATATCCTTGCCTGAATATCTTTTTATTTTCTCCACAACCAAGACATTGGTATTTTACAAATTCAATATGGATTTTTTTATCCAGTAATTGATTCATATTAATAAAATCTGATTCAAAAATTAGATAATATTGAATAGGATCTCTTAATTCTGTCTGCATTTTTGTAAGCACTCCTGTATATTGCATAAAAATCTTGTTATATAACTATAGTATAAGAAGAATGTAATTATTTTTATTATTTTAGTTTTTAATTCACACGCACCAAAAATAGTGCATCTCAATTTTATAATAAAATGAGCAAGTCCTATTTTTGGCTAAATATACATTAAAAAAATGCCAATCCCATTAGTTAATTCTATAGCCAGCTGGTTTCTAAAAAAGCGTTTTCATCAAATGGAATTGTTCCTCAAATACCCAAATGAGGTTCAGCTAGAGCTATTGCACGTGCTATTAGAAACGGCTAGAAATACCGAGTTCGGAAAAAGCTATGATTTTGCTACTATAAGCAATTATGAAACTTTTAAAGAACGGGTACCTATAAGATCTTATGAAGATTATGAAGCGATGATCGAACGAAGTCGCCTGGGAGAACATAATATTTTTTGGCCTACACCTATCAAATGGTTTGCTAAATCAAGTGGTACCACCAACTCCAAAAGCAAATTTATACCTGTTAGCGAAGAATCTTTGGAAGACTGTCATTTTGCTGCAGGAAAAGATCTTTTATGTATGTATCTAAACAACAACGAAAATTCTAAATTATTCACCGGAAAAAGCCTTCGATTGGGAGGCAGTAAAGAGTTGTATAAAGAGAACGGGACTTCTTATGGCGATCTTTCGGCAATTATAATAGACAATATGCCTTTTTGGGCCGAATATAGTTCTACTCCAAACAACGAAGTTTCTTTAATGAGTGATTGGGAGTTTAAGATGAAGGCTATAGTGAATGAGACAATTCAGGAAAATGTAACCAGTCTTGCAGGTGTTCCTTCCTGGATGTTGGTTTTGCTTAATCAAGTTTTAGAAACAACTGGAAGCGAAAACCTCTTCAAAATATGGAATAATCTTGAAGTGTATTTTCACGGAGGAGTAAATTTTGAACCATACAAGGATCAATATAAAAAAATCCTGCCCGAAAGCTCGTTTAAATATTATGAAATATATAATGCATCTGAAGGCTTTTTTGCAATTCAGGATCATAACGACTCCTCAGAACTATTGCTTATGCTGGATTATGGGATTTTTTATGAATTTATCCCAATGGACACCTATGGTTCTGACAATGAAACAGTCATCCCTTTGAGCGAAGTAGAAATAGGAAAAAATTATGCTATAATCATTACTACCAATGCAGGGCTATGGCGTTATAAAATAGGGGATACCGTACGCTTTACCTCTACAAATCCTTATAGAATAAAGGTTTCTGGAAGAACCAAACACCACATTAATGTTTTTGGAGAAGAACTTATCATCGAAAATGCCGAAGAGGCTCTAAGAAAAACAATCCAGACAACCAATACCGAAATTATAGATTATACTGTAGCTCCTATATTTATGAAAGGAAAAGAAAAAGGTGCTCATGAATGGATCATAGAATTCAAAAAACATCCTGAAGACATCAATGAATTTACAAATATCCTGGATCAAAACTTACAACAAGTCAATAGTGACTACGAAGCAAAAAGGTATTGTAATACAACACTTAGTATTCCTCAAATACGCATAGCAAGACCAAACCTTTTTTATGACTGGCTTAAAAAGAATGATAAATTGGGAGGGCAACATAAAATACCCAGATTATCTAATAAGCGAACATATATGGAAGAACTTATTAGCTTAAACAAAACCAATTCTTATTACGAGTAATAAAAAATGGCAGGGATTATTTTTATAGATAACAGATAAGGGATTGTCTTTTTTTACGGTTTAACCGTAAAAAAACTATGTAAGAATTATCTTTTTTAACACAAAAACAAGTATTTCGTCGTTCAAAAAAAGCGTTTAGTCTAAAAAACACAAAATCATTTCCTAGCGTGTGTTTTTCATATTAAATTTGTAACCAGATAGTTATAAATTTATCAAAGCCCCAAAATATGAAAACCACAATATCTTGCTTTATTTTATTGTTATTTTTTACAGGAATCAACGCACAAGAAATCAAGATTACAAACCCTGAAACTACAACCAACGAAGTTGCAATTTTGAGTAATGACAAGCCTGCTGTATTAAACACAGAACAAACAGCAGATGATTATACTTGTTATAGTGAAATATCCAAAATCACATTTTACGAGGCTTTAATTAAACAAAACGGTCTTGAAATATCTCTTGACAACCAAACTATTGATCTAAAAACTACAAACAACATTAGTAATCTATAATAAGTATCGGGCACCTATACTCAAAATTAAGACATATAATAAATCAACTAATTGCCAACCACAAAAAAAACACCTTTGTCAAATTTGACAAAGGTGTTTTTTTTGTGGTTTTTTATGCTATTTCAAAGTTAAAATGGTATCATTTACACCAAATTATTATAAATTGGCATAATACTGCTTAAGAAACTGCTTTAAGCTTTTTGATGGTGGTTTTATTTAGTTTCTTTTCTGTATAATCTCTATCTACAGTAAGCTCTGTTTCTTCGCTTTCCGGCAATTCAAACATTGCATCTGTTAGGATTGCCTCACATAAAGACCTAAGTCCTCTTGCACCTAATCTGTACTCCATAGCCTTTTTTACAATATAATCTAATGCATCGTCTGTTATGGAGAATTTTATATCATCCATTTCAAACAACTTTTTGTATTGTTTAATGATAGCATTTTTAGGATCTGTTAATATAGATCTCAGAGTTTCTTCATCCAGAGGGTCCATATAAGAAAGAACAGGTAATCGGCCTATAATTTCGGGAATCAAACCAAAATCTTTTAAATCTCTGGGAATGATATACTGAAGCAGGTTATCTTTTTCTATAGTATCTTCGCTTTTGGAAGCACTATACCCAACTGCTTGCATGTTCAATCTTTTTTGTATGCTTTTTTCAATTCCATCAAAAGCTCCTCCTGCAATAAAAAGGATATTTTCGGTATTGACCTCTATAAATTTTTGATCGGGATGTTTTCTACCTCCTTTTGGCGGCACATTTACTATAGTACCTTCTAATAGCTTAAGCAATGCTTGTTGTACTCCTTCTCCAGAAACATCTCTGGTTATACTTGGATTGTCACTTTTGCGTGCTATTTTATCAATTTCATCAATAAATACAATACCACGTTGTGCTTTTTCCAGATTATAATCTGCTGCCTGAAGCAGCCTGGTAAGAATACTTTCTACATCCTCACCTACATACCCTGCTTCTGTAAGCACCGTAGCATCTACTATTGCCAAAGGCACATTAAGCATTTTGGCAATAGTTTTTGCCATTAGCGTTTTACCGGTTCCTGTTTGCCCAACCATAATAATATTGCTTTTCTGAATTTCAATATCATCATCTGTTTTTGGTTGCAATAGTCTTTTATAGTGATTATATACCGCTACAGACATTACTTTTTTAGTAAACTCTTGTCCTATAACGTATTCATCCAAGAATTTTTTAATCGCCATAGGTTTGCGAAGCATCAACTCATTACTAAGTTCACCTGTTTCTTCGTCTTTGGCTTCTTCTACTACGATCCCATGCGCTTGAACGATACACCGATCGCATATATGAGCATCCAATCCAGCTATAAGTAAATTAGTTTCAGGTTTTTTTCTCCCACAAAAAGAGCATTCTAAATCTTCCTTGGCCATAGTTATTTTAGTTTCATTTTCATAAAATCTTTCTTGCTATACTTTAATACATACGTAATAATAAATATTTTTTTCTTCGAGGTCAGCAAGAAAAACTATATCATTCTCTACTTAAAATTTCATCAATCATACCATATTCCAAAGCTTTATCAGCTTTCATCCAATAATCCCTGTCACTATCTTCGTATATTTTATCATAGGTTTGCCCGGAATGTTTGGCTATAATATTGTATAATTCTTCTTTTAGTATTAAAATCTCACGAGCTGTAATTTCGATATCACTTGCTTGTCCCTGAGCTCCTCCCAGTGGTTGATGAATCATAACCCGACTATGTGGTAACGCAGAGCGTTTTCCTTTTTCTCCGGCACACAATAATACAGCCCCCATAGATGCTGCCATACCTGTACATATTGTAGCTACATTTGGTTTTATAAACTGCATGGTATCATAAATCCCCAACCCGGCATATACACTTCCTCCCGGTGAATTAAGATATATTTGAATATCTTTTGTAGAATCTACACTTTCAAGAAACAACAATTGTGCTTGAACAATATTAGCTACCTGATCGTTAATCCCTGTTCCTAAAAATATAATACGATCCATCATTAATCGTGAAAAAACATCAAAAATTGCGATATTCATTTGACGTTCTTCTATTATATTGGGAGTCATACCTACCGGATACATACTACTAATAATCTGATTATAGTAATTACTATTAATACCTTGATGTTTGGTAGCGTATTTTTCGAATTCTTTCGCGTAATCCATATCTTTATTTTCTGAATTTTTATTGATAAAAAAAGCGTTAACCTAAAGATAGTTTAACGCCCTAAATATAGGTATAAATTCCTTAGTAAATTATAACATTAGTTATTTGTAAACTTCTTTTATAAATTCGTCGAAGCTTACTTCTTTTACTTTAAGCTTTGCATTTTCTTTATAAAAATTCAATAGTTTTTTACTCATTAATTGCTCTGATATTCTCTTAACTTCGTCCTGATTAGACAATATTCTAGCTGCAATATCCTCTAGTTCTTTATCTTCCGGAGAATTTTGACCAAATTGAGCCATTTGAGATTTAATCAAATCTTTTGAAAAATCTTTTAATTCGTCAAAAGTTACCCTAAGATTATTATCCGTAATAATTTTACCTTCTATTAATTGATAACGAAGTCCTTTTTCACTTTTTTCGTATTCATCTTTTGCCTCGTCCTCTGTCAAAGGTTGTTCTCCTGTTACCCGAATCCATTTTTGTAAAAACTCTATAGGAAGCTCAAATTTAGTATTTTCTAATACACTTTCGGTGATATCATTAAGTAGTTGCTGCTCTGATTGTTGTTCGAATTGACGCTCGGCATCTTCTTTTATTCTGTCCTTAAGCTCTGTAACTGTTTTAATGGTTTCCGGACCAAACAGCTTATCAAACAATTCCTGATCCAGCTCGGCAAGTTCTTGTTTATTTATTTCTGAAATTGTAAACGTTACTTCTATATCAAGATCATGTGCTTCATCATGGCTAATTTTTAAAGCCTTAATCAAATCATGGTCATCACCAAACAATTCTTTTGTTTTTAAAGTGATAACATCCCCTACCTTTGCCCCGATAAATTTATCAAGGTTCTTTTTTCCTTTAATCTTTTCAAGTGAAACCGTAGTTGAATTATCTATTTCTTTTTCTTTGTTAACAAAAGAACCTGCAACCAAATCTTCTTTTTCTACAGTATCTTTAGAAACCAATTTACCATATTGTTTTTGTATGGTTTTAATTTGGTTTTCTATCATCTCATCTGTAGCAACTATTTTATAATGAGTAATGGCTTTTTTTCCATTAAGGTTTACTTCAAATTTTGGAGCCAACCCTAATTCAAATTCAAAAGAATAATTATCTGCATCCCAATCAAAATTTTCCTTTTCTTTAGGAAGTGGGTTTCCTAAAACGTCTAATTTTTCTTCGGTAAGATATTTATTTAATGCATCCTGTAGCAGCTTATTAACTTCGTCTACCAAAACGGCTTTTCCATATTGTTTTTTAACAAGTCCCATAGGAACATGACCTTTTCTAAAACCCGGGATATTAGCATTTTTACGATAGTCTTTAAGGATTTTTTCTACCTTATCACTATAGTCTTCTTTAGCGATATCTACCGTTACCACTGCATTCAATTCGTCTAATTGCTCTTTTGAAATATTCATTATCTCTACATTTACTACTAAAAATTGGGTTGCAAAAGTAACACTTTTTTACATCACAACAAATTTTTAACTTCCTGAAAAACAGCAAACGTTACATTAATCTTTATCTTTCTTTAAAATAGAGTGCAATATGGATTGAAATACAGACAACAAAATACTAAAGATCAGTGCCCACAACCATCCATCTACATTAAAACCTGGTATAAAATAATCTGCCAGTAAAATAATTGCTGCATTAATTACCAAAAGAAAAAGCCCTAAAGTAAGTAATGTAGCTGGTAATGTCAAAATAACCAACAGGGGTTTTACTATTGCGTTTAAAACAGCCAAAACAGCTGCTACAATCAAAGCATTCCTGTAATCATCCACCTCCACGCCCGGGAGGATTTTAGCCAAAATAAGTACTGCCAAAGCACTTAAAATAAGTTTAAGTAAAAAATTCATACTTCAAATATAAACTTTATCTTTTTTCAATAAAAAAAACCTGCCAAAAAATGGCAGGTTTTAAATCATTTATTTTAATATCTTTTTAATTCACTTCATTACTGGCAGTAACAGTACCATAATCTCCTATATTAACTCTGGGAAATTTAGCCTCATAAGTTTCTTCAAGAGCTTGTAATAGCGCATTAGAAACTAACGCATGCCCTCTTGGGGTAGGATGAATCCCATCCAAAGAAAATCCTCCACCAGAAGCAAAAGTTGAAGTAACCACTCCTCCATCAAAAGACACACCGGTTCCTGCCACTTGCGATAATAATGCTTTCGCACTTACAAACGCCAAACCATTAGCACTTGCAACCGCTCTGATAGTTGCATTATAAGAATCTTGTGCTGTTTTTATTGCTGTCTGCTCTTCTGGGGTTAACACATACTTATCTTCTAACGGAAACGTTAGTCCGCTTACCGATAATTTACCTGCTGTCTCTTGTGGCACTCCCATACCAACTAATTCTGCAACTCTGGCTGTATCTACTTTACCAATAACCCCCGAGCTCCTCAGCGTTAATAAATCTGAAGTTTTAGCTTGCCTTACCTGTCCATATTGAGCTGCTATAATTGGAGCCAAAGGCCCAAATGTTCCTCCTAAAGCTACAGTAAGACCCGCTGTTATATCGGTAAGAGATTCATCCTTTATAACCACAGGACTAGCTGCCGTAGCAGAAAACTGTATTGTTCTTTCAGGAACCCCTAATGCCGCAAACGCCATATTTAAACCTGCATACGTAGCATTAAGCGTTGGTATTTGCGCTGCAAAATCCGGATTCAAAGGGCTTAATGGCGCAAAAGGAACTGTTGTAAAAAAAGGAGCTGAAGTTATATCTGGTATATCCAATAGCACTCCTTTAGCTCCATTGGCTACAAGGGCTTTTACCAAATCACTATAAACAGATGCAAATACATTATTATTAGTAATATCATTAGAGAGATAACTGGATGGCACCAAATTACCGGTAACGTTATGATCTTGTCCTATCCCGCCAGAAGTAGCATAACTAAGGATATCGTTATTACCTATCCATAAACTAAAAAATGTGGGTTTTTGGGCTACCGCATCTGCAATAACTGTTGTTTCTGAAGAAGATGCAAATCTTGCAAAATAAGGATTTGCCAAACCTGCTTGCACCCCTGATACATTTCCATATCCAGGATATGCAAGATGATAACTTTTTGCGCCCGGAACTCCCATATTATTAAAAGACCCTGTTAATTTATTAGATATATCTGTAGTAGGTTTAGCACCTGTATATAAAGCCGGGCCTACTGGTTTGCCTTTATCATCAAACACCAATACAAACCTGTTATCCAAAATCTGAGTACCTCCTAACAAGGCTCCACCTGTATTATCTGCCATTAATGGCTGTACAAACTCTCCTCCTCCTACTAACTTAAATTGCTGAGATAATATATTTGGATATGAATTTTCTTGTCCCGTGATATACAATGCTCCATCTGCATAACCAGCTGTAAGAGAGTTCCCTATAGCAACATAATTGCTTACATCTAATTTGCCGCTTGTATAAACACCTGCTCCATCGATTGGATTATCAAATTCTGGCTCACAAGCTATTATTCCTAATGCCAGAATCGCTACATATTTTATATTTTTCCTCATCATCTTTATTACATTTTATAAGTTAAACCAAGTCCAGGCGCAAAAGCACTAGATTTATATGTTCCTCCAAAAGGAACTTCCTTTCCATTCTCTTTATAATGATCGTAAGAAGCGTCTACCTCTTTAAACCTCAAATAAAAGAATGAAGCATCTATGGCTAGCTTAGATGTTATAGCATAACTTAAACCACCTGTAAAACCATCTGAATTATTACGCGGTGTTTCTGGAGCAAAAAATCCTTTTTGTACAGGAGATTCGTCACGATAATATCCTGCTCTTAAAGTAATTTTATCTGTTACCTGATATTGCAAACCTAAACGATAAGCAGAAGAATCTTTATAATTACGGGGGTTTACAGAATCCGGACCAGTAGGAGTATTTCCAAAATCGATATCCAAAGATTTGTATACTCCCCAGAATTGTCTGTTATAATCAAATGCAAAAACCCATTTATTATATTCGTATGACAGTCCCATTGTTAACTCGGCCGGCAAAGGCAAAGCTGCATCAAAAGTAGTAGTCCCATTAGTTAACGGAACTGCGGTAGAATTAGGAAGATTAGAAAATGTAGCCTCTCCTCCTTCAACTTCCATAATAATCTCGCTTCGGTAGTTAAACCCTACATGCAAGTTTTTTGTTGGATTAAACATAGCTCCAACACTCCATCCCCATTTGGTAACACCAGAGTCCTCTACGGTAACATTAGAACGGTCTCCCTCTACATCTGAAAGTGTTCTGCTAAGATTACGATTAAAGTTTACTGAACCTATAACGTAGATTGGTCCACCACCAATACTAAAATGGTCCGAGATCTTAAAAGAAACTACCGGTTGGATATAAATCGCTGCAAGATCTATATTATTAACCAAATGAGATCCTGCCCAATCTGTTGGCCATGTAACCTCACTACCATAAGGCGTATAAACACCTAACCCAATAGACATCCAGTCATTTACTTTGTATGACCCATACAAATTAAGAGGAGTTCCCACAGAATTGTCTGTTTCAGAAGAAATACCAAAATCTTTATTTTGATAGATTACATTGGTAAAAACACCACTTGCACCAACACTAACGTTTAGTTTGTTTTCTAAGTACACAAGACCTGCCGGATTAAAGAACACCAGCTCTGCGCTATTAACTACCGCTACGCCCGTATGCCCCATAGCCATTGCCCTCTGCCCTTGTACACTAACCCTATATCCACCTGCATACGTGACCAAGGTCGACAAGACGAATAGAACTAATAATAATAGTTTTTTCATAATTAATTTAGAATTGTTTTGTTATTTTAGGATATATTCAAAAATATTGATTTCTCAAATTTAGCAGAAAATACTAATAATACAACGAAATCACTAAATTATTATGCATACATAGTATTTTTTGTTTATTTACGGATAAATTCTAATACTTTTTTTAAAAAATCTTTAGGGTTTTCTGCATGTAACCAATGTCCGGAATTAGAAATTTCTATAATTTCAGAATCCGGAAATTGTTTTTTGATCCTTTCCTGATCTTTTTCTAAAATATAATTTGATTTTTCTCCTTTAAGAAAAAGTGTTTTTCCTTGGTAAACAAAATTTTCAGGAAGTTCCACCCCTATCTCGCTCACGTTGTCAATCAAAGCTTTTAAATGCATTCGCAACCCCAGTTCATTTTTTTCTTTCCAATATAGATTTTTAAGTAAAAACATTCGTATCCCGGCATCAGGAACATATTCTTCTAAAGCCATATCAACATCTGTTCTGGATTTTAACACCTCAAAGTCCAAAGAGTCTAGTCCTTCCAAAATATCCTGATGATGTAGCGGGTAATATTTTGGTCCAATATCTGCAATCATCAAACGATTTAACAACTCTGGATATTTTACAGCAAAAAGCATCGCTGTTTTACCCCCCATAGAGTGCCCCAAAAGATGAATTTTATTTAATCCCTGTTCGTCACAGTATGTTTTTAAATCTTCTGCCAATACATTATAATTAAACACCTCGCTATGAGGACTTCTACCATGATTACGCTGGTCTGCCAAATGCACCTGAAATCCTTGATCCGATATTTTTTTACCCAAAGTCTTCCAGTTATCACTCATCCCCAAAAAACCATGTAGAATTACGATAGGAAAACCGTTTCCAAAAACATTAGCATACAGTTTCATATCCAAAAAATTATTTAAGACGATTTAAATACATATTAACCACATTTTCAAGCCCCAAATAAATAGACTCACTTATTAAAGCGTGCCCAATTGAAACCTCTAAAAGTCCCGGAATATTTTCTTTAAAGAACTTAATATTGTCCAAAGACAAATCATGGCCTGCATTAACCCCAATCTCCAAATCTATAGCAAGTTGAGCGCATTTTGCATAGGGCAGTACTGCTTCATAGTTCCCTTTGGCATATTGCAAAGCAAACTCTTCGGTATACAATTCGATCCTATCAGTCCCTGTAGATGCAGCACCTTCAATTATATCCAAAACAGGATCTACAAATATTGAGGTTCGTATTCCGTTACGTTTAAATTCAGAAATCACTTCTTTCAAAAACCCTGCATGTTTTTTTGTATCCCACCCCGCATTGCTGGTTATTGCATCCTCTGCGTCCGGAACCAAAGTAACCTGAGCAGGTTTAATGTCTAATACTAAATCCAAAAATTTAGGAATAGGATTGCCTTCTATATTATATTCTGTAATAACAACAGGTTTGAGATCATACGCATCCTGATATCGTATATGCCTTTCATCTGGTCTTGGGTGTATTGTTATACCCTGGCCTCCAAATTTTTGAATATCTGTAGCCACTTGTATCAAATCAGGAGTATTTCCTCCTCTCGAATTACGTAATGTTGCAATTTTATTTACATTAACACTTAACTTTGTCATGGTTTTTGATGTCTTTATACTGAAAAAGCAAAAATACAAACTTGAGAACGCCTTAATTGCATATTTTTTGATTATTTTGCATAATGATAGCCCCTTATAAATTATGAAAACAAGTTTATATATTGTTAATGAAATAGAACCTCTTGACCTATCGGTAAAAGTTACTGATGCTCAATTGCTATTTAACGAACTTACCTACACTCATTTTCCTGTTATTAAAGACAATGTCTATATTGGCTGCGTTTCAGAAACCGATATACGCTGTTTCGAAACAGACAAGACTTTAGAAGCATATCAATACTCTTTAGAAGGTTTTTATTCCAGAAGCGATGACAATTGGTTAGATATCTTAGAGTCTTTTGCCAAAAACAATTCTAACATAATGCCCGTTCTGGATGATGACAACAAGTACTTAGGTTTTTTTGAGTTAGGAGATATTATTACTTTTTTTAACGAAACCCCATTTTTAAGTGAACCAGGAAATATTCTAATCATCGAAAAAGGTGTTTTAGATTATTCTTTTAGTGAGATTTCGCAAATAGTAGAATCTAATAATGCAAAAATATTAGGTTTATTTATTTCTAAAATGAAAAATGATGTTGCGCAAATAACTTTAAAAATTAGTGATAGTGATCTTAATAATATTGTACAAACATTCAGGAGATATAGTTACAACATTATTTCTAAACACCCGGAAGATACATTTTTAACAAATTTGAAGGAAAGATCTAAATATTTAGAAAAATATCTGAATATTTAATCTTTTCTAAATATAAAACGCTCAACCCATCATTAACACAAATTAAGCTTATAATGAAGATCGGCATATATGGTCAATTCTATCACAAAAATTCTGGAATATACATACAGCAGCTATTAGAAACTCTTGACAAAAATGGTGTTGAAGTTGTAATTGAAAAAAACTTTCTGGAATTAATAAACCTTCATGACGAGATTACTAAAACATATTCGCATTTTAGTACTTTTGAAGAACTGGATACCTCTTATGATCTTTTTTTTAGTATAGGAGGAGATGGCACCATCTTAAAAACGATTACGTATGTAAGAGATCTTGGAATACCTATTGCGGGAATAAACACGGGAAGATTAGGTTTTTTGGCCACTATTCAAAAAGAAGAAATCAAAGATAGCATAGCGCTTATTTTAGACAAAAAATATGATATCTCTACAAGAAGTCTTGTTACTATAGAAACCCTTCCTGCCACAGAGGAGTTTGGGGTGTTAAATTTTGCTATGAATGAAATTGCAGTAAGCAGAAGAAACACTACATCTATGATAACAGTAGACACTAGTCTTAACAACGAATTTCTTACTACCTATTGGGCAGATGGTTTAATTGTAGCCACCCCCACCGGCTCTACAGGATACTCTTTAAGCTGCGGGGGGCCAGTAATGACTCCCGATGCAGAAAATATGGTGCTTACCCCTATCGCGCCACACAACCTTAATGCAAGACCTCTGGTTATCCCCGACAATCAAGAAATACAATTACAAGTATCCGGCAGAGAGGATGCATATCTGGTTTCATTAGATTCCAGAATACATACTTTGCCCAACGAAACTACAGTAGTAATCAAAAAAGCTCCATTTAAAATCAATATGGTTATCCTTAAAGAAAATAGTTTTCTAAAAACATTACGCAAAAAGATGCTTTGGGGAGAAGATAAGCGCAATTGAACAATAAATTACATTAAAACGTGTTTTTTATGCATACTATATTTACTCAAATTCTTGTGTAGTAAAGTTAATTGTTATATTTGCAAACTTTTGAAAATCTATGAGATACTTAGCATCACTTATAATCGTTGTGTTTTTTACACAAACTATCGCATCACAAACTTACGAAGTAGGATTGATGGCCGGGGGAGCTAACTATGTAGGAGATGTAGGATCCACATACTATATTTCGCCCAATGACATTGCTTTTGGAGCAATAGGAAAATGGAACCGAAGTAAACGACACGCACTCAGAGCATCATTTTTATATGCAGAACTTAATGCAAATGACAACAAAGGTGATGAAAGAAGAAAACAAAGGGGATTAAGTTTTACAAATTCTGTAAAAGAAATATCTATTGGAATAGAATTTAATTTCTGGGATTGGTATCTTTACGACGGAGAATCCCAATTTACCCCATATCTATATTCAGGAATCACTACATTTAATTACGGCGCGCAAGCTATTGATGCTAATAATCAAATTGATGCATATAGTGACAAATGGAGTTTTGCTATCCCAATGGTATTAGGAATTAAAAAAACATTAGGCAGAAATTTTGTAGTAGGTGCAGAAATAGGAGCAAGATATACATTTACAGATAATATAGATGGCAGTAATCCTGATGACAGGTTTGGGGCCGGGTTTGGTAACTTAAACAACAACGACTGGTATGTATTTACCGGTATAACAATATCTTACACGTGGGGTAGGATACCTTGTTATTGTGCTTTTTAAAAATGATTGATAAAAAACAACTAAGTTCTAATATCCCTAAACATGTTGCCATCATTATGGATGGTAACGGGCGATGGGCAAAAAAGAAAGGCTTATTCAGAGCTGTTGGTCACGAAAATGGCTCTAAAGCCGTTCGTGAAGTAGTAGAAAGCTGTGCAGAAATCGGGGTTAAATATCTTACCCTGTATGCGTTTTCTACAGAAAACTGGAACAGACCAAAACTTGAAGTAGATACTTTGATGAAGCTTTTGGTAAACGCTTTAAAAAAAGAGATCAAAACGCTTCAAAACAACAACATACAACTTAACGCTATTGGAAACTTGCAATCTCTGCCAAAAAAAGCAAGAACAGAACTTTTGGAGGTTATCGAAAAAACAAAAACCAATAACCACATGACGCTCACCCTTGCACTAAGTTACGGAAGCAGGGAAGAGATTATAAAAACTATTCAAGAAATAAGTATTAAAGTTAAAAATGGTGTAATTTCGCCACATCTTATAAATGAATCAGTCATTAATGAGCATTTGTATACAAATAATCTACCAGATGTAGATTTATTAATACGCACCAGTGGGGAACAACGTATTAGTAATTTTTTATTATGGCAGATTGCGTATGCAGAATTATATTTTACAGAAATCTTATGGCCGGATTTCAAAAAAGAAGATTTATTTGAAGCCATATTCAATTATCAAAAAAGAGAAAGAAGATTTGGAAAAACTAGTGAGCAGCTCAGTTAAAGAAATGACAAAAAAATTACCTATTACGTATTTTACGTTACTCGCCTTATTAATATCAACATCACTTTTTGCACAAAATATACCTGGTGCTAACGGGAAACAATACACTATTGGAGATATTAAAGTTACTGGTATAACCAGTTATAATGAAAACACTGTAATTACATTCACCGGGCTCAAAAAAGGGGAGCGTATTTTTCTTCCCGGAGACCGAATAAGCAAGGTGATCAAAAAATTATGGGATTTAGAATTGTTTAGTGACATCAACTTTTACATAAGCAATGTAAATGGGGATGTAGCCGATCTTGAGATTAATATTCAAGAAGTAGGAGAATTAAACGAGGTTCGGATAAAGGGTGTTAAAAAGCGTAAAGCCGAGCAGCTAATTAAAGATAATGAGCTGACCAAAGGAACCAAAGTAACCGAAAACCTTATAACTACTACCCGTAACTTTATTTCAAATAAATACAAAAAAGACGGCTTTCTAAACACAAAAGTGGTTATTAACACTATTCCTGTTAAAGATACTATAGCGAACAACAAAGTAAATATGGTAATTCTTATTGACAAAGGAGACAAAGTCAAAGTAAGCAATATCAATATTGAAGGAAATGAACAACTTACAGACGCAATGGTTCGTAGAGCCATGAAAAACACAAAACGTAAAAAGCTATTACGATTCTGGAAACGTTCAAAATATATACGTAAAGATTACGAAGAAGATAAAGACAATATCATTAAAAAATATAAAGAAAAAGGATACAGAGATGCCCGTATAACTTCGGATAGCTTGGTTGTAGAAAACAACAACCGTATATCTTTAAATCTTAATATCGAAGAGGGGAACAAATATTATTTTGGTAACATTAAGTTTTTAGGCAATAGTGTCTATACAGATCGACAACTAGCAAGGCAATTGGTCATCAAAAAAGGAGATGTATATAACGGTGTTCTTTTAGAAAAACAAATATCAGACAATAGCAAACCAGATGCAGATGATATAACTAATTTATACCAAAACAACGGGTATCTATTTTCTTCTATTAATGCTGTAGAGACCAAAGTATACAACGACACCATAGATTTTGAAATAAGAATACGCGAAGGAAAACTTACTCACTTTGAGCATATAAGTATTAGTGGAAACGACAAAACAAATGACCATGTAGTATATAGGATACTTAGAACAAAACCTGGTCAAAGATATAGTAAAGAACTTGTTGTTCGAACAGTTAGAGAGCTAGGACAATTAGGCTTTTTTGATCCTGAACAATTAGAACCGCAATTTAAAAATGCAAATCCGCAAGCAGGAACTATTGATATTAACTATCCTTTGGTAGAAAAAGGATCTAGTCAAATCGAGCTACAAGGTGGTTTTGGTGGCGGTGGCTTTGTAGGGACACTTGGATTAGCATTTAGCAACTTTTCTATCCGCAATATCTTTAATAAAGATTCTTACAGCCCATTACCAATGGGAGACGGACAAACTCTTAGAGTTAGAGCACAAGCAAGCAGATCTTTTCAGACCTATAGTCTTTCATTTATAGAGCCTTGGCTAGGAGGAAAAAGACCTTATCAACTATCTACCTCTTTTTCTCATACCATACAATATTTACTTACCAATCGTAGAGATGTAAACAGAGATAGTAAATTTTTAATCACAGGAGGGTCTATTGGTATAGCAAAAAGATTAAACTGGCCGGATAACTATTTCACATTATCACAAGCAATTAGTGTAAGACATTATAATCTTAAAAATTACAATACACGACTATTTACTTTTGGTAACGGTTTCTCTAACGATCTATCCTACACCATAGGACTTAACAGAAACAACACTACTATAAACCCTATTTTCCCTACTGGTGGATCTGAGTTTAATATTATAGCAAAACTATCTGTACCTTATTCTCTTTTTGATGGAGTAGACTATGGTGCACTAAAAGAAAGAAGGGATTCTTTGGAAGAAGAAAGGGACAATACTAACAATCCTGATATACGACGTTCTGAAGCACAAGCCAAAATAGGAGAAATCGATCAGGAGCGTTTTAAATGGTTAGAATATTATAAATTAAAATTTGATGGTTCCTGGTACACCAGCTTAGTTAAGTTAGGAAAAAACTCTTTAGTTTTAAAAACAAGCGCAGAGTATGGTTTCTTAGGAGCCTATAATAAAGATAGGGGAAATATTCCTTTCGAGCGTTTTTTCTTAGGAGGTACTCAATTAGGCGCAAATAGTTTGGATGGTCGAGAGATTGTAGCCTTAAGAGGGTATCCGGATCGATCAATCACACCAGTTGCCCGAGCTAATAATCAAGATTTTGATGCCGATGGGACAACAATTTATAATAAATATTCGTTAGAGCTTCGTTATCCTATAACACTCAAGCCGGCAGCGTCTATATATATGTTAGGGTTTTTAGAAGGAGGATCTACTTATGATAGCTTCAAAAGGTTCAACCCTTTTCAATTAAGTCGCTCTGCCGGGGCAGGTTTACGTATCTTTATGCCAGCTTTTGGATTACTTGGTATAGATTTTGGATATGGTTTTGATCCTATTCCGGGTACAAATGAACCAAACGGATGGGAAACCCATTTTATTATAGGACAGCAGTTTTAGTTTTTTGGCACGATTATTTCAATATACACACAAATTATGAAAACAAAGGGTCTTTTACTAGTTGCAGCAATCAGTTGTCTGTTTTTTACAAACCTAATACACGCACAAAAGGGTATTAGGATTGGATACATCGATATGGACTACATTCTCGAAAATGTTCCAGAATACAATGAAGCCTCAGCAGAGCTTGAAACCAAAGTACAAAAGTGGAAAGTTGAAATAGAAGCTGAGCTTAAGGATGTCGAAGAAATGCGTAAAGACCTTAATAATGAAAGGGTCTTATTGACCAAAGAACTGATTGAAGAAAGAGAAGAAGATATATTTTTTAAAGAAAAAGAAATATTAGAATATCAACAAAAACGATTTGGTCCAAATGGAGATTTGTTTATTCAGAAAAAAAGGTTGGTTCAACCAGTACAAGATCAGGTTTTTGTAGCAGTTCAAGAAATTGCAAAAAACAAGAAATATGATTTTATTTTTGATAAATCCGCAGATTTGGTAATGCTCTATTCTGAAGATAGGTTTGACATTAGCGATCAGGTATTGCTTAGAATAAACCGGACTTCAAAGAGAAAACAACTAAACAGCAAAAAAGAAAAGAAAGCTGTAGAAAAAGATGAAGAAAGAGATGTAGAGCAAGAAAAAGAAGTTACAGACAGAGAAATAGAAATGCAAAAAAAACTATCTGAAAGAGAACAACTCCTTGAAGAGCGCAAAGCAGAAAGAGATTCTATTAGAGCTGCAAAAAAGAAAGAATTTGAAGAAAGAAGAGCTAAATTACTGGAATTACAAAAAAGAAAAAAAGACTCTATCAATACGTTAAAAGAAAATAAGGAAAGTTTAAAAAACAACGATTCCTCTGATTCAGGAATCAAGGAAAATAATTAAAAAAAAATATAAATTCATAACACCTTTTAATATTACTTACAAATGAAACAATTTAGAACATTACTAGTAGCTATTGCACTTACTATAGGAACCACAAGTTATATGAATGCTCAATCCAAAGTAGCACATATTGCATCGCAAGAGTTAGTAGAGGCAATGCCGGCTTTTAAAGCAGCAAAAAGTGAGATTGAAAAACTGAATAAAACGTATGATGCAGAAATCAGAAACATGGTGTTAGAACTGCAAAACACAATGAAAAAGTACCAGTCTGAAGCTCCTACTAAAACGGAAGAAGAAAACGGAAAAAGAGCACAAGAAGTACAGGCTACAGAAAAAAGCATTAACGATTACAGACAAAATGCTCTTCAGGATCTTCAGAAAAAAGAAATTGAATTAATGAAGCCTATATATGAAAAAGCTCGTACATCTATCCAAAAAGTGGCAAGAGCACAAGGATTTGAATATGTATTAGACTCTACTACAGGTACAGGAGTAATTATGGCAGATGGTAAAAACCTTATGGCAGATGTTAAAAAAGACTTGGGAATCTAAAAAATTACCTTTAATCTTTTATAAAAAATCAAAAACAGTGGGAAGTCATCTCACTGTTTTTTTATTTTTGACAAATTACTAATTTTTCTATAATGCAACAAAATCGACCTATAGGCATATTTGATTCTGGTGTTGGTGGTACCTCTATATGGAAAGAAATTTCTTTATTGCTGCCTAATGAAGATACCATCTTTTTGGCGGACAGTAAATATGCTCCCTACGGCAAACGAAGCAAAGAAGAGATTATCGCCTTAAGCATTAAAAATACAAAAAAATTAGCAGAGCTTAATTGCAAAACAATAGTTGTTGCCTGCAATACTGCAACTACAAATGCTATAAAGGTATTACGATCCAATTATAACATCCCTATTATTGGTATAGAACCCGCAATAAAACCAGCTGCCAGTAACACCAAAACAAAAAAAATAGGGGTTTTGGCCACAAAAGGAACGTTGTCCAGCGAATTATTTGCCCAAACATCAGACTTATACGCCAAAAATACCAGTGTTATAGAAATTGTAGGCACAGGATTAGTAGAACTCATAGAGGAAGGCAAAATAGATTCTAAAGAAATGTATGATTTACTAAATTCATATATTACTCCGATGGTAAAAGAAAATATAGATTATCTGGTTTTAGGATGTACTCATTACCCATACCTTATCCCTGTTTTAAAAAAAATGCTACCAGATCAGGTTACTATTATTGATTCTGGCGAAGCTGTTGCAAGGCAAACCAAAGCTATTTTAACTGCAAATAATCTTTTATCCCAAAACGAAAAAAACGGAAAGCACATTTTGTATACTAATGGCAATGTACAGGTGTTAGAAGAAATACTTCAAGGAAACACTACTGATTATACCGTAAAATATTTGGATTTTTAAATAACGTGAACTCGATATAAGAAAATTTATATCAGTCAGAGTAATTATCAGTAGAAAATTATATCGAAGACCAATAGCTCCGAAAGTTTTTATTTACTTTCCTCTTAGATGTCAAACTGAGCTTGTCGAAGTTCTTAAGCCTATGATTTTCAATTGGATTTCGACAAGCTCAATCTGACAATAGAAATTATATAGAAAAATAGAACCAACACCTATCTAAACAATAACACCTTTATAATTAAATTTTTAGAATATTTAGGTATCCGTTTTATGTAATACCATTTCTTGTTTGATATTACTGTAATAATTTGTATTTTGCAATATGCC